>DATBKA010000719.1:0-1932 GCA_036556105.1 Ilumatobacteraceae bacterium
GCACGAGCGCAACGAGTTGCTGTTCCCGGCGATCAACGTCAACGACTCGGTCACGAAGAGCAAGTTCGACAACCTCTACGGCTGCCGGCACTCTCTCGTCGATGCGATCTGCCGTGCGACCGATGTGATGCTCGGTGGCAAGGTCGCCGTCGTCTGCGGCTACGGCGACGTCGGTAAGGGCTGCGCGCAGGCGTTGAAGGGCCAGGGCTGCCGCGTCATCGTCACGGAGGTCGATCCGATCAACGCCTTGCAAGCCGTGATGGAGGGCTACCAGGTGACGACGATCGAAGACGTCGTGGCGACGGCCGACATCTTCGTGTCGGCCACGGGCAACGACCACATCATCACGATCGATCACATGCGCGAGATGAAGCACAACGCGATCGTCTGCAACATCGGCCACTTCGACAGCGAGATCGACATGGCCGGCCTGGCGCGCAGCGGCGCATCGCACGACCAGTTGAAGCCCGGCACCGATCTGTGGACGTTCCAGGACGGTCACGCGATCATCGTCCTCGCCGAAGGCCGGCTGGTGAACCTCGGTTGCGCAACCGGTCATCCGAGCTTCGTGATGAGCTGCTCGTTCAGCAACCAGGTGATCGCCCAGATGGAGCTGTTCAACCACGCCGAGAACTACCCGCTCGGTGTGCACGTGCTGCCCAAGCGGCTCGACGAGAAGGTTGCCGCGCTGCACCTCGGCGCCCTCGGCGTGAAGCTGACCAAGCTCACCGACGAGCAGGCCGACTACCTCGGCATCGACCCCAGCGGACCTTTCAAACCCGACCATTATCGCTATTAGTGGTCGGGACTGGCGTCCGCTCGCTGCGCTTGCCGGACAACCTCGTAGCACCCCCTTGGTACACATGAACGCATGCTGTTCCTCAAGACGTGTGTGGCCTGTCGGGCTCCGTGTGAGCAGGCATTGTGCAATCCGTGCCGGTTCGCGTTGGCCGCGGCGCGCCCAGCAGCGAATCCCGCCGGCATCCGTGCCGCGCTGACGTTCGCCGGTGTCGGGCGCGACCTGATCGTCGCCCTCAAGTTCCGGCACCGCCGCAGCGCGGCCACGGTGCTCGCCGCGCAGATGGTGCGACGGTTGCGCCTCGACGCGTCGGGCGGGTTCGACGTGATCACGTGGGCTCCGACCAGTGCTCGCCGCGCCCGGCGTCGCGGCTACGACCAGGCCGAACTGATCGCCAGAGCGATCGCCCGCCAGTTGCGCGTGCCCTGCCGGCGGTTCCTGTATCGCAGCCATGGCTCGGCGCAGACGGGCAAGACGCGCGTCCAGCGCCTGGCCGGCCCGGCGTTCAGGGCGCGGCGCGCTCGTCCCGGGCTGCGCGTCCTCGTCGTCGACGACGTGGTCACCACGGGCGCCACGCTGCGCGCCGCTGGGCGAGCGCTCGTCGCCGCCGGCGTCGACCACGTGCAGCTCGTCGCTGCCGTCTGCGCCGAGCTGCGTGGCTCACCGCCCAGCGTGCCAAGGTCACTGCCGCGACCGCCGGTAGGCTGTGCACCCGCATGGGAATCCTCGATCGCATCCTCCGCGCCGGTGAAGGCAAGAAGCTGAAAGCTCTCGAGGGCCTGGTACCCGACATCAACGCCCTCGAACCCACCATGAAGGCGCTCAGCGACGACGCCCTGCGTGGCAAGACCGCCGAGTTCAAGAACCGCATCGAACGCGGCGAGACGCTCGACGATCTGCTGATCGAGTCGTTCGCAGTCGTTCGTGAGGCGGCCAGCCGCGTGATCGGCCAACGGCACTTCGACGTGCAGCTGATGGGCGGCGCTGCTCTTCACTTCGGGTGGGTGGCCGAGATGAAGACCGGCGAGGGCAAGACGTTGGTCAGCACCCTCCCGGCCTACCTCAACGGTGTCGGTGGCAACGGTGTGCACCTGATCACGGTCAACGACTACCTCGCCCGCTTCCACGCCGAG
>DATBKA010000720.1:0-2158 GCA_036556105.1 Ilumatobacteraceae bacterium
CGGATACGAGAGTGTCTCCGCGCACCTGTCGCTGCGGCTCTTGGCGGAGTCGTTGAGCGGGCGGGGCATCGCCGTCCTGCGCCTCGCGTTTCCGGGCACCGGCAACTCCTTGCGCACCGGGCTCAACGACGACGTCGCCGAGTGGCAGCAGGCCATCGAAGCCGCCGCCGTCGAGCTGCGCTCGTTCGGCATCTCTCGTGTGGCTTTGGTCGGCCTGCGCTTGTCGGCAACCCTCGCCGCCGGTCTCGCTGCCCGCGTTGGTGCCGAGGCACTGGCCCTGTGGGATCCCGTGGTGTCGGGACGCCGATACGCGCGAGGGCTGCGCCTTCTCGCCACCGAGACCGATGGCGGAATCGTCGCCGCCGGAGTCCGCTTCGACTCGGCGACCTTGACATCGATGAGCAGGCTCGCTCTCGTTCCCGACGAGCTTCCCGTGCCGACGCTGGTGATCCAACGCGCCGAGCCATCCGCCGAGCCGGACCTGACGACCGAGGTGAACCGTGCGCTGACCGTGGAACGGCTGACCGGCACGTCGGCGCTCCTCGACGTCGACGCCGAGGTGGCCGTCGTACCGACCGGGATCATCGAGCGCATCGACGGGTGGTTCGGTCATCATTTCGCGACTGCGGAGCCCTTGGTGCTGGACGAGCCGGCGCGTCGAACGACGACGACGGAACGGCCCGGCGACATCGAGCTCGTGCACGAGGCACACCGTGTGGGGCCGCCCGGCTTGTTCGCGATCACGACGGTCCGACACGGCGGGCAACCGCGCCGCGCCGTGATCTTCCTCAACAACGGCGTGTCGCCCAGCGTCGGACCAGGTGGCGCCTGGCTCGACTGGGCAGCGGAGGTCGCCCGAGCGGGATTCCTGGCGGCGCGGCTGGACTTCGACTGCTTGGGTGACAGCCCGGCGCGGGCGGGCACCTCCGACAACGACTCATATCCGGTCGGGGCCGCCGACGATGTCAGCGACTTGATCGATGTCCTGCGGCAACGCGGCGTCGACAAGGTCGCCCTCGTCGGGTTGTGCTCCGGGGCACTGCTCGCCTTCGACGCCGCGCTGCGCCGGCCCGAGATCGGTCGCATCGTGGCGATCAACCCGCGGTTCGACAAGCCGTACAACGATCGGCTCCATGGCAAGGTCCGCGCCGGCGGTCAGACGAATCGGCTGCTGGCCATTCCGCTGCACAAGGCTCCGCTGTTCCGCTACTTCGAGGCGACTCCGTGGCCGGCTTGGAAGCTGCTGGCGCTGCTGCGTCTCGTTCCTCGGGCAACGCTCGCCGTCGAGCGTGTGGTGAAGGCGGGCACGAAGGTGACCTTCCTCTTCGGTCCTGACGAGTGGGGGATGCGCGCCATGCAGCGCCGCGCTCCCCAGCAGTTCGCCCGGCTGTGCGCCGACCCGCTGATCTCCCTGCGGATCATCGACACGCTCGATCACAGCATGTTCGACGCCCAGGGGCGCAGCGACGTCGAAGCGGCGTTGCGCCAAGAGTTCTCCACCGTCCTCGCCGGTGGCAATCGATCCCAAGTCTCGAGTTCGGAGGTCGTCTCAACATGAACGAACGAGTCGCCATCATCGGCCTCGGCTACGTCGGCCTGCCCATCGCGCTGCGCGCGGTCGAGGCGCAGTACGACGTCGTCGGTGTCGAAATCGACCCGAAGCGCTTCGCCGCGCTCGGTGAACACCGCAGCTACGTGGAAGACATCAGCGATGTCGCTCTGGCGCGGGCGTTCGCAACGGGCCGCTTCGGCGTGGCCAACCGCATCGCCGACATCCAGGCGTTCGACATCGCCGTGATCACCGTGCCGACGCCGTTGCGGGAGGGGGCGCCCGACTTGACCTACGTCGAGGCTGCGGCGAAGGAGCTCGGGCGCGTTCTGCGCCCTGGGAACTGCGTCGTGCTCGAGTCGACGACGTACCCCGGCACGACCGAGGATCTGTTGATCCCGTTGCTGGAACAGGCTTCGTGGTTGCGCGCCGGCACCGACTTCCAAGTCGGCTTCAGTCCCGAGCGCATCGACCCCGGCAACCAGACGTGGACCATTTCGAGCACGCCGAAGATCGTCTCCGGCATCGACGCCGAGTCGTCGCGCCGCGTTGCCGAGTTCTACTCGAACATCGTCGATCGGGTCGTGCCGGTGTCGAGCCCGAAGGTCG
>DATBKA010000721.1:0-2650 GCA_036556105.1 Ilumatobacteraceae bacterium
AGCTCGGCGCGTCGCTTGACCGTGAACGACGCCACCACCCCGACATGGTGAAGATCGCCGCCGTCGTCGTAGAGGCCGAGCAGTAGCGACCCGACCCCTTGTCCGTCTTTGTGGATGCGGTAGCCGGCGATCACGCAGTCGGCTGTGCGTTGGTGCTTGACCTTGACGAGTGTGCGCTTGTCGGGCGTGTATGGGTCAGCGAGGCGTTTGGCGACCACCCCGTCGAGCCCGGCTCCCTCGAACTCGGTGAACCAATGCTGCGCCTCATCCGCGTCGGAGGTCGACGGGCACAGATAGACCGGCGGATCGGCCTCGGCGAGTCGGTCGGCGAGAATCTCGTGACGCTCCGACAGCGGTCGATCGAGCAGCGACTCGTCGCCGAGGGCGAGCAGATCGAAGGCGACGAACGATGCCGGGGTCTCGATCGACAGCCGCCGAACCCGCGACTCGGCCGGATGGATGCGCTGCAACAGTGCGTCGAAGTCGAGGCCGCGATCGTCGGCTGCGGGCACCACGATCTCGCCATCGACGACGCACCGCGGCGGGAGTGCCGCCAACAACGGCTGAAGGAGCTCCGGGAAGTAGCGGGTGAACGGCCGCTCGTTGCGACTGGCCAGCTCGATGTCATCGCCGTCGCGGAACACGATGCAGCGGAAGCCGTCCCACTTCGGCTCGTACAACCAGCCGTCGCCGGTAGGGATCTCGGATGCCAGCTTGGCCAGCATCGGCGCGATCGGCGGCGAGATCGGGAGCGTCATCGGCGCCAGCTTGCCAGGCTCCGAGTGTTTCAAGGCACCCTGTCCGCCTCGAAACACTCGGTAGGGCGGTGTCGAACTAGCGTTGGCAGCAATGACGAATCCCATGGACGCCAAGCTCGAGGATCTGCGCCAGCGCCGCGAGCAGGCCTATCACGCCGGTTCGCAGCGGTCGATCGAGCGCCAGCACCAGAAAGGGAAGATGTTGGCCCGGGAGCGGCTCGACTACTTCCTCGATCCGGGCAGCTTCCACGAGCTCGACCTGTTGGCCCGGCATCGGGCGATGTCGTCAGGTCTCGATGAACGCCCGTACACCGACGGCGTGATCACGGGATGGGGCACCGTCGACGGGCGCAAGGTGTTCGTGTTCAGCCAAGACTTCACCGTGTTCGGTGGGGCACTCGGCGAGGTGTTCGCCGAGAAGATCCACAAGATGATGGACCTGGCGCTGAAGGTCGGCGCTCCGGTCGTCGGCCTGAACGACGGAGCGGGAGCACGCATCCAAGAGGGTGTCGTCTCGCTGGCCAGCTACGGCGGCATCTTCTATCGCAACGTGTTGTCGAGCGGCGTCGTACCGCAGATCTCGGTGATCCTCGGGCCGTGCGCGGGCGGCGCCGTGTACAGCCCGGCGATGACCGACTTCATCTTCATGGTTCGCGAATCGAGCCACATGTTCATCACCGGACCCGATGTGGTGAAGACCGTCACCGGTGAGGAGGTCACGCTCGAAGAGCTCGGCGGGGCGATGAGCCACGCGTCGAAGAGTGGAGTCGCCACGTTCGTCGCCCCTGACGAGAAGTCGTGTCTCGACGACGTTCGCTTCCTGCTGGGCTTCCTCCCGTCGAACAACCTCGAGGAGCCGCCGCACGTCGACACCGGCGACGACCCCGAGCGGCTCTGTCCAGCGCTGAACACGCTGCTGCCGGCCAGCCCGAACCAGCCCTACGACATGAAGGCGGTCATCCGTGAGGTCGTCGACGGCGGCGAGTTCTTCGAATACTTCCCGCACTGGGCGCGCAGCATCGTCTGCGGCTTCAGTCGCGTCGACGGGTTGCCGGTCGGGATCGTCGGCAACCAGCCATTGATGCTCGCCGGGGTGCTCGACATCGAGAGCTCGGAGAAGGCGGCACGTTTCGTGCGCACCTGCGACTCGTTCAACATCCCGTTGCTGACGTTCGTCGATGTGCCCGGGTTCCTGCCCGGCGTCGATCAGGAGTACGGCGGCATCATCCGCCACGGCGCCAAGCTCCTCTACGCGTACTGCGAGGCAACCGTGCCGCGCATCCAGATCATCACCCGCAAGGCCTACGGCGGCGCATATGTCGTGATGAACTCCAAGTCGATCGGAGCCGATCTCGCCTACGCGTGGCCGACCGCCGAACTGGCGGTGATGGGTCCACAAGGCGCAGTCGAGATCGTCTACCGGCGGGAGCTGCAGCAGGCGGCCGACCCGATCGCCCGGCGCGCCGAACTCGTCGCCGAGTACACCGAGAAGTACGCCAATCCGTACAACGCCGCCGAGCGCGGCTACGTCGATGACGTGATCGATCCTGCCGAGACCCGCCAGAAGATCGTCGCCGGCCTGCGCATGCTGCGCACCAAGCGCGAAGAACTGCCGCGCCGGAAACACGGAAACGTGCCGCTTTAAGTGTGCTCGATCACCTCCGCTTCGCTTCGGCTCCTCGCACTGTGTCGGCGGCTCCCTGGCGGTCGCGCGCCGACGCGCCGGACTGCCCGCTGATGGCCTCGACTGGCCTCCGCTCGCTGCGCTCGCTTTGGCCGCTCTCGGCTGTGTCGGCGGCTCCCTGGCGGTCGCGCGCCGACGCGTCGGACTGCCCGCTGATGGCCTCGACTGGCCTCCGCTCGCTGCGCTCGCTTTGGCCGCTCTCGGCTGT
>DATBKA010000722.1:0-2556 GCA_036556105.1 Ilumatobacteraceae bacterium
GTTCACAAACGCAGCGCGGCGGTCGAGGAGGTGCCGATCCAGAACTGACCGAGCCGCCTCAATGGGCGCGGAACCGGAACCAGGAGTACCGAGATCGCGCCCGTGCAACCCTTCCCCCTCGTGTTCTCACCTTGCCGCCGAACTCAGGTGATGCGGACACACTCGTAGTGGGCGAGGCCCGTCGTGCCGTCGTGACGGATCAGCGTGAAGTTCTCCGCCCAGTCGTGCTCGAACTCGAACTCGCGGCCCGCAGCGTCGACAATCGTCGTCGGGTGGCTGACGTCCCACACCTCGCCCTCGGCGTGGTACTCGCCGCGGTACACACCTTGCCCGAGCCCGTCGTCGAAGCCGCCGAAGTATCCACCGCCTTGGCAGTAGACCCAGCCGAGGTCACTGAACTCGTAGTCGCGAACGGTGCCGTCGACGTCGGTGAGGCGGAAGGTTCCGGAGCGGAGTCGTCGATCGCCTGGATAGAAGTCGAGGTCGTGCTCGATGCCGACGACGGGCACGGCGCCATCGGTGGTGAGGATCGCGCCCTTGCCCGATGCGGCGCGCCCACTCGGGTCGACGAAGAAGAAGCCGCCGTGGCCGAGGGCGGGATCGGAAAGATGGAACAGGACCCACTGCCGCAGGCCGGGCTTGCGTCGAGGTGGTGTTGGTGCGCCGTAGGGCCGCGGCCCGCCGCGTCCCGGCTGGAAGCCCCAAGAGTGGTTGCGGAAGAACGAGCTCGTCGCCCGTTGCAGCTCGATCCGCTCGCCGCCGACCTCGACCCAGCCTTCGCACTCACCGGTGACCTCGTACGTGGCTCGTTCGCTGAGCAGGCGACCGTCGACGCGGCGGGTCTCGATCGGCCCCATGTACGGCACGTTGGCGGTGTGGCAGGTGACGTTGAGGCGGATCCCCATGTCGTTGTCGTCGAGCACCAGCCGGATCGCCTCGAGCGGCTCGACGATCTCCAGACGGAGCGGCCCAACACCGAGATCTTCCACGTCGGGTCGGAGCCGACGTGAGAGGCGCACGTTGTACTGCCGGCCGGCATGGCGCAGACACACGAAGCCGTCCAGCACGTCGTTGTTGGCATACAGCCGAACGTTCGACGTGAAGGCAACAGTGCCCGCCTGATTCGCCGCGCACACGTAGTGCCCGTCGTTCCAGCTCGGATCGCTGCCGGCCACCGCTGCGAACGTGTCGGTCACTTGGTGGAACGGATATTCGTCGAGGGCGAGCAGCACGCGCCCACGGTACCTCGGGCACCGGTTCACTGGAGTCGTTGACAAGTAAGTCGTCCCGGTACCGTCGCGCCGATGGGAACGATGATGCCCGACTTCAGCGGCAATGTCGCCTTTGTCACCGGCGCCAGCGGTGGAATGGGACGGGCGATCTCGATTGCCTTCGCCCGCGCTGGCGCCAGCGTCGTGATGGCGGACGTGGACGAAGCCGGAGGTGCCGAGACGGCACGGCTGGCGAGTGAGTCGGGTTGCGACGCCGTCTTCGTGGCGACCGACGTATCCGATGCCGAACAGATCTCGGCCGCGGTGCGCGCTGCCGTCGATCGGCACGGCCGCCTCGATTGCGCGGTCAACGCCGCGGCAATCGAGAACGAGATGTCGGCGTTGCACGAGTGCGCCGACGACGTGTTCGAGCGAATGCAGGCGGTCAACGTCCGCGGCGTGTTCCTGAGCATGAAGTACGAGATCGAAGCGATGCTGAGCAATGGTGAGCGTGGTGGAGCGATCGTCAACATCGCCTCGACCAACTCGTTCCGCCCGCAGCACGAGCAGCCCGCATACACCGCGTCGAAGCATGCTGTGCTGGGGCTGACTCGCAGCGCCGCCTACGACTACGCGCCGCGAGGAATTCGCATCAACGCCATCTGTCCTGGCGCGATCGACACACCGATGCTGCGCCAGGCGATGGAGCGCCGCGGTCGCGATCCCGGCGACGTGGTGAGCCGGCTCAGCCTCATCGGGCGGTTCGGTCGGCCGGAGGAGATCGCGTCAGCGGCGTTGTGGCTGTGCTCGGACGGAGCCTCGTTCGTCTACGGCCATCCATTGGCCGTCGACGCCGGTTATCTGGCGCGTTGACCGCTCACGTCGCCGCGTCGAGGATCGGCGCGAGGCGTGCCGGAAAGTCCGCCCAGTCGGCGGGGGAGTGCACCTCCGACGTGAACGCTGTGTCGATGATGACGTGGGCGAAGCCGGCGGCTCGCGCAGCTGAGACCGACTGTGCCAACTCGTCGATGGTGTTCGGAACGACGCCCGGTGCCTGGAACGGCGGCTCGGTGAACAGTCGCTGGTAGACCTCGATCGGTGCCCGACCGGCGGGCCGGATCGCGTCGATCTCGGCAGCGGTGGCCACGAGCTGCTCGACGCTGCCCGATGCCGGGTTCCAGATGTCGAACAACGCCGCCGTTCGTCGCAGACCCGCCCCGGAGCGCATCCCTGACAGCAACGGCGGATGCGGGCGTTGCAGCGGCTTGGGACTGACGATCGATTCCGGGATGTGGAAGAACTCGCCCTCGAACGTGACCGGGTCTGGTCCCCAACACGTCAGCAC
>DATBKA010000723.1:0-4495 GCA_036556105.1 Ilumatobacteraceae bacterium
GGACCGAACGTGATGCAGAACCCGGCGAACGCTCCGTCGACCTCTGCGGTCAACGACAGCGCGGCCATGCCGTGGAGGCGTTCGATCTCGGCCGCGTCGAGTGGGTTCAGCGCTGGGACGCTGCTGTTGTTGAGCGTCAGCGCAGCCTCGAGATCTTCGACCACGGTTTCGCGAATGTTCACCACTCAAAAGGTATTCGACTCGTCGCCACCTCGTAACCTTGTGAACATGATCTTTTCCAAGAAGCAGCAGATGATCGGAGCCGACGAGGCTCTGGCCGGGCGCACCGACCAGCACATGCCGGTGCCCGAGAAGCACTTCGTCAACGGCAACCCACTGGTCGGGCCGTGGCCGGACGGCTTCGAGGTCGCCGTCTTCGGACTGGGTTGCTTCTGGGGCGCCGAGCGCAAGTTCTGGCAGACCGAAGGCGTCTACTCGACGTCCGTTGGTTATGCCGGCGGGTTCACGCCGAACCCCACGTACGAGGAGACCTGCAGCGGCCTCACCGGTCACGCCGAGGTCGTACAAGTCGTGTTCGATCCGTCGAAGGTCAGCTTCGATCAGCTGCTCAAGGTGTTCTGGGAGAACCACGACCCCACACAGGGGATGCGCCAAGGCAACGACATGGGCACGCAGTACCGCAGCGCGATCTACTACACGTCCGAGGCACAGCGCGAGGCCGCCGAGCGATCCCGCGACATGTACCAGCAGCGGCTCAGCGAGGCCCGCTATGGCGACATCACCACCGAGCTCAAGCCGCTCGGCGAGTTCTACTACGCCGAGCCGTATCACCAGCAGTACCTGGCCAAGAACCCCAACGGCTACTGCGGCATCGGTGGCACCGGTGTCAGCTGCCCGATCGGCCTCACTGCCTGAGCTCGGCGCCTAGCCGGGTGGCAACACGGCGCGCAGCGCGCTCGGCACCTCGTCGAGCGAGTGCACCAGCGCGGTCAGCGAGCATTCGATCATCAGGTTGACCACCTCGTGGTCGAAGCGCCGGCGCCAGTCGGTGTGCAAGCCCACGATCGGCTTGCCGAGCGCGAACGCGTAGCCCAGCTCCCACGCGGTCCCGTCGTCGGTGATGATCCCGTTGAGGCTGGCGACGACGACGTCGCACTCGTCGATGCCGCGCCGGTCGTTGGCGAAGATCTCGGCAACGTTCGCCTCGTCCTTCGGCGGGTTGTCGCGATGTGGGAGGAACGTGGTGAAGCCGGCACCGTTGACGACTTGCTCGATTCGCTCGATCCACCAACGCTCGCCTTCGTCGAACAGGGGACCGGCGATGTACGCCTTCACGACACCTCCTCCCTGGAATCGCTGCCCCAGCCGTTGGCACGGATGTCGTCGCCGTCGGCGTCGATCGCCCGTCCTTCCCAGCGCAGCGCGCCAGGTGTCGCGCTGAGATGGGCGACGAGCCCTTGCATCGGGGTGTCTCCGACGTCGACGATGGCCTCTCTCGACGCGTAGTGCGGGTCCGCGGCGATGTCGGCCATCGACATCACCGGGCCGATCGCTGCCTCCGCCGCAGTGAACGCGTCGATCACCTCGGCCTGGGTGCGTTCCGCACACCACGCCGCAGTCACCGCCTCGAGCGCCTCGCGATTGGCCATCCGCCCGGCAAAGGTGTCGAAGCGCGGGTCGTCGCCGACGCCGAGCAGCTTCATCACCCGGCGGGCCACGGAATCGCTCGATGTCGACAGCCCGACCCATGCCCCGTCCTTGCACTGGTACGTGCCGCGTGGAACCGAGTACGGCAGGCCGGAGCCGAGCCGCGGTTGCATCTCGCCGGTCAGCTTGTACAGCGAGATCAGTGGACCCATCAGCTGGAACAGGCTCTCGATGAGGCTGACGTCGACGACTTGGCCGACGCCGCTGTGCAGAGCGACCATCGTTGCGAAGGCAGCAACCAATCCGGTGACCTCGTCGGTGAGGGCGATCGCCGGCAGCAGCGGTTGGCCGTCGGGCTCACCGGAGATCGAGGCCAGGCCCGACATCGCCTCGGCGATCGTGGCGAATCCCGGTCGGCTGCGGTACGGGCCGGTCTGGCCGAATCCGGTGACGCGCGTGATCACCAACTTCGGGTTCAGTTCGTGAAGCACGTCCGGGCCAAGGCCGAGGCGTTCCAGCGTGCCGGCGCGGAAGTTCTCGACGAGCACATCGGCATCGACGATCAAGTGCCGGAACACGTCGATGTCGGCCGCGGCTTTGAGGTCGAGAGCAATGGTGCGCTTGTTGCGATTGATGAGCTTCCACCACAAGCCCTGGCCGTCGCGGGGGTCGCGCCAGGCGAGGTTGCGCAAGCTGTCGCCGCCGTCGGGGCGCTCGATCTTGATCACGTTGGCGCCGTAGTCGGCGAGATAGCGGGCGCAGTTCGGGCCGGCGAGCAACGTGGAAAGATCGAGGACGCGCAGGCCGTGCAGCGGAGCTTGGGGCATTCGCCTATCGAACCATGACTATCGCAACACATTGAAGTCCTGGGGCAGCGTGCCGCGACCGGTGAGCGCCATCAGCAACGTCGGCGCGTCGGCGAGCTCGGCCATCAGGCCGACCACCATCGTCGCCGTCGCCTCGCGAAGGCCGATCGGCTGGCCGGTGGCTCGCTGCAGATCGAGCGTGTGCAGCGCCACCTCGGCGGCCCGCGTGGCCAAGTACTCGATGAACATCATCTGGCCGATGGACGTCTTGACGACTTCGTCGTCCTCGGTCGACGCGACCAACGCCAGCACGCGTTGGGTGGTGACTTCGAACTCCCCGAGCGGATCGGTGAGCTGCGTGCCTGCCTGGCGGCCTCGTTCGGCCACTCCGGTGTGCACGGCCGGATCGGCAAGAGCCGTGCGGTAGTACTCCACCGCATCTGCGATCACTCGATCGACCGCCGGCTCCGCTTGCAGATACCGCTCGATCGTCGTGAAGCCGCGCAACGTGTGCGCGGCCAGCTCGCGCACGTTCCAGACACCGAGACCGGGAAGATCCCACTGATGCGGCTCGATTCGTGCGATCGTCGCCAGCAGCGAGGTGGCCGCGTCCTCGAACGCGGCCCTCACCGCAGGGGGATGTTGAAGCACCGGTCCTCCAAGTTGCCGAGCGCGTAGGTTTCGTAATCGATGCCGAAATCGGCGAGCAAGTGCCGGCAGCGTTCGCTCCAGCTCAGCGCGGCGGCCGACGACATGCGGTGGACGACTTGGGTGATGCCGCCTTCGTAGACGCGGTACTCCGCCCAGGTGCCGGGAAAGTCCTTCACGCAGCCGACCTCGATCGACGGCACGCCACTCGACATGTGCCGCACGCGGTGGCGATGGGTGTGCCCGGCGGTGTAGGCGACGATCGACGGGCGGCGGGCGACAACGTCGGCGAGGGCGTCGCTGCTATCAGGGTCGAGACCGAAGTACTCGTTGTGCCGGCGGCCGGAGATCCATTGCTGATGATGACCCATGACGACGACCGGCCGGTCGGCCGCCGCCGCCATCGTGTCGAGCCAGTCGAGTTGGCTGGCCGTGATCGACCCAGGCGTGCGCTCGGGCACGACCGTGTCGACAAGGGCGACGGACACGCCGGGCAGCTCGATCCACTGGTCGCCCGTATAGGTCTGCTGACCGTGATAGGCGTCATGGTTGCCGCGCGTCACGTGCAGCCGATCTTCGAAGGCGGCGCGGTACCACGTCTCGAACGCAGCAAACTCGGAGTCGGTGCCGTCGTTGGTGAGGTCGCCTTTGACGATGACAGCGGCGAGATCGGCCGCCCTCATCTCGTCGATCGCGGCTTCGTTCATCGTCAACGGATGCGGTCGCTCTCCCGGCTCGACGCGCTGGATCGGACCGCGCGGATCGTCGTCGATCTTGCCGCATTCGACCTCCCCGAAATGGAGGTCGTTGACGGTTCCCACCCTGCACAACAGCTCACCGGGTGGTCGGGGCAGCGTCTGCACCTCGGCGTTGCCGACGTGGTACAGCGTCTCCGGCTGCAGCCCGACGAGACGGGTCACGTCGCCACCGGCACCCGGCCGATGGGCGACGATCAGGTCGTCGGCAACGGTCGTGATGTCCACGGCGCCGAAGGGTAGCGGCCGTCAGCGATTGGGTCGCTCGCGGCGGGTCGGCACCGGCTTGACCCACCATCGGTTGCTGAACCGCCACGTCGGCCGGCGCAGCGGCGGCGCCGGGACGATCATCGCCTGCCGCGGCCACAGCACCTCGGTGGCGGCGAGGATCGCCGCGACCTCCTCGTCACTCGGGCTCGGTGAGACCTCGATGTTCATCTCACACCCCCGCCCGCATGGGCGCGTTTCCAGAACTCCCAATACCGCTTTCGCGCCCATACGGCCTCAATGGGCGCGATACCGGAACTCCAGCTACCGCTTTCGCGCCCGAGCAGCGGAGGCCAGTCGAGGCCATCAGCCGACAGTCCGGCGCGTCGGCGCGCGACCGCCAGGGAGCCGCCGACACAGTGCGAGGAGCCGAAGCGAAGCGGAGGTGATCGAGCACACTTAAAGCGGCAC
>DATBKA010000724.1:0-3579 GCA_036556105.1 Ilumatobacteraceae bacterium
GCCGCGCCGTTGAACCCGTTGGGAATCGGCGAGGCCTGCTTCTTGCCCTTGCCCGCCACCAACGACTCGATCGCGCCGTCGTAGTCGATGGCTTCCTTGATCGCCTTGCGCACGTTCGGATCCTGCAGGTTCTCGCCACCCTCGGCGCCCGGGCCGAGACCGATGTACACGAAGTTGTACGAGTCGACGATCTTCGTCGTCACGTTGGAGTCGCCTTCGAGCTGTCCGACCGAGTCGACCGAGATCTGCATGGCGATGTCGACGTCGCCTGCCTGGAGCTGTTGCAGTTGCGACGACGAGTCCTTCACCTGCGACAGCGTGACCCTCGGGAAGACGGGCTTCTTCGGGCCCCAGTAGTTGTCGTTGCGCGCCAGCACCAGCTTCTCGCCCTGCGTGTACGACTCGACCTGGTACGGCCCGCTTCCAGCCGAGTTCGACAGGAACCAGTCACCAGCCTTGTCGGCAGTGGCCGCATCGGAAGCCGAGCTCCCCCCTTGGGCGATGACCACGTCGCTGTTCATGATTCCGAGGTAGCTGGCTGCGGCGATCGGCAGGAACGCCGAGTTCGGCGCTTCGAACGTGGCCACGACCGTCGTCGGATCAGAGTCGTCGATGCTCTTCAGACCCGCCATCAGATACGACGCGGAGCCCTTCATGTTGGCCAGCCGCTCCCACGAGAACTTCACGTCCTTGGCTTCCACGGCCGATCCGTCGGCGAACTTGGCCGCCGGATCCAGCTTGAAGGTGAACACCGTGTTGTCGGCGTTGCCCTCCCAACTCGTGGCCAGGCGAGGCAGGATCGTGTTGGGGTCAGCCGGGTCGACGGTAATCAGGGTCTCGTACACGGCCGTGTTGAAGATCTGGCAGGTGTCGCAGTACGTCAGACTGAGGTCGAGCGTGGTGAGGTCCATGTCGCGGGCGATGACCAGTTCACGCGCATTGCCGCCCGAGGGAGCCTCGGTGGCACCGGGCGCGGTAGTGCCCTGGCCTTCCGTGCCGGCCGGCCCTTCGGTCGTCGACGACTTCTTGTCGCTGCCGCACGACACGGCGATCAACGCCGCGACCACCGCCATCGACGCGACCCGCGTCCAACCTCGAAAACCGCCATGCCTGGTGACGTGGTGACGCACTGCGGGACCTCCCCTTCCAACTGCGGCGGCTGCCGCGCTCCCCTATGAGACGCCGCGCTCTCCGTGGCCGCCACCCCAGGGCTGGTAGATGAAGCGCAAGGCGTTTCGTGGCACAATAACCCGAACATTGCTCGGGTTCAACGTGGAGCCGCAGCAGCGCCAGGTGAAGGAGGGACGATGAATGCTCAGGCCGTTCTCACGTTCCCGGACACCGCACGTAGTACGGCACGGCGCCTGCCGACGCAGGAGCGCAGCCGGCGACGCGTCGAACACGTCCTCGACACGGCGGCCGATCTGGTGGACCGCCTCGGCCCGGAAGGAATCACCACCGGGATGATCGCCAAGGCCGCCGGGGTCTCCATCGGCTGGCTGTACGACTTCTTCCCGAACCGCGAATCGATCTTCGATGCCGTCGTGACGCGCAGCCTCGGCAAGGTCACTCCGATTGCCGAACAGGTCCACCGCCAACGCGCGGACGACGACTGGCGCGACGTGCTCGGCGCCGTCGTCGAAGCGCTGTTCGAGTTCTACCAACGCGAGCCCGGCTTTCGCGTCTTGTGGTTCTCGCGCTTCCAGAGCACGGCCATGATCGAGTTCAACCGGCAGCACGACCTCGCCGAAGCAGCGGGCGCGTACGAGCGATTGCAACGTCATGGGCTCGAACTGCGCGGCGTCAGTCCGGAGACGGCGTTGCACCTCGTCGTCGGCATCATCGACAAGGGCCTCGACCTAGCGTTCCACATCGATCCTGCCGGGGATCACCGCATCGTCGCCGAGGCGATCGCCGCATCCATCGCTTACTTGGAGCGGTACGCGCAGCAATGAGTGCCTTGGCGATCGACTTCGGCAGCACTGCGGTGAAGGCATCCGTGATCGGTGACGATGGCAGTGTGCTCGGCTCGGGGCTGCGGCGGCTCGTCACGACGTTCGGCCCGGACGGGCTGGCCGAGCAAGACGCCGAGATGATGTGGACGTCGACGCTCGACGCGTCCAAGCAGGCGTTGCACGATGCAGGAGCGACGGTTGCGACATCGGTGCGGTCGATCTGCGTCAGCAGCCAGTGGATGTCGATCGTGCCGGTCGACGCGTCGGGAATGCCGGTCGCGCCGCTGCACATGTGGTTCGATCGTCGCGGCACGGACATGGTCGAGTCGCTCACTGCCGGCGACGACGGCCGTGCTGCCCGGGCGCGATGGGAGGAGATCCACGGCTTCGGTCCCACCGTGTCGCTGTCGCACATCCTCTGGTTCCAGAGCCATCCCGACATCCATTCGCGGACCGCCGCCTACGTCGAGCCGATGGATTATCTCAACGCCCGCTTCACGGGAAGGATCGCCGCCACTGCCAACTCGGCGATGCCGTTGTCGCTCACCGACACCCGCCATCTCGGGGTGGCCACGTGGTCGACGGAGCTCATCGAGCGCGCCGGCGTCGATCCCAGCCGCCTCCCGGAGCTCACCCGGTCGCTGCACGTCCTGGCCACCATTCGCCCCGACGTCGCCGCAGAACTGGGTCTGCGCGACGACGTCGAAGTGGTCACCGGCGCCAACGACAGCATCGCTGCCGCGTTCGGGTCCGGATCGTTCGAATCCGGTCAGGGAACCGTGATGATGGGCACCACCCAGGTGCTCGTCACCCACCACCGCACGCGACACGTCGACAACCACAAGTTCATCGTCACGATGCCAAGCGCGCTCGAAGACCGCTATTACGTCGTCGCCGAAGGCGGCGTCGGGGGCAGGATCCTCGAGGCCGCGCTCAGCCTCTCGAGTGGTGGAAGCATCCTCGAAGAGGCGATGCAGCCGGGAACCGGCGGCGACATCGGCGAAGGCCCGTCCCCCGAGGCGTTCGCCGGGGCGTTGCGCCTCGCAGCCAGCAGCTCGGCCGGCGCCAACGGCGTGATGTTCCTTCCCTGGCTGTTCGGGGCGCTGTCACCCGCCCCCGACCCGCGGTTGCGCGGCGCGTTCGTCGGCATCTCGCTCGACACCACCACGGCCGATCTCGCCCGGGCGATGCTCGAAGGCACGTCGATGCAGGTGCGCTGGCTCACCGACGAGGTCGAAGCCGCTCTGAGCACCTCGTTCGAAGCCATCCGCTTCGTCGGTGGAGGCGCGCAGTCCGACGTCTGGTCGGGGATCATGGCCGACGTCCTCGGCCGGCCGATCGAGCAGCTCGAGCACCCGCGCCACGCCAACGCACGTGGCGCGGCGCTGATGGCCTTCGTCTCCACCGGCCAGCTGACCCTCGACGAGGTACCCGACTTCGTCAAGGTGCGCTGCCGCTACGAGCCTGATCCCGCCAACCGTCAGCTGTGGGACGACCGGCTCGGCGTGTACCGCGACTTGCATGCGATGCTCGCCGAACCGATCTCCCGCATCCGCCCATGAGTTCAGTGAGGGGAACCAACCCATGACGTTCTACCCATATGCCGACAAGTACCCGGTGATGC
>DATBKA010000725.1:0-1976 GCA_036556105.1 Ilumatobacteraceae bacterium
CAGCGGGTTGTGACCATCGTCGGTGACGTGTCGAGCCGCGGGGTCGAGGCAGCCGCGGTGATGGCCAAGGCCCGCCATGGCTTTCGTGCGCTGGCGAGCCGCGGTGAATCGCCATCGACGATTCTTGGTGGGCTGGCTCAGCTCATCGACCTCGACGATGACGGCCACTTCGCGACGGTGATCTGCGACCGCCGGTTATGACGACATCGCACTGCTGGGGGTGGCATGGGTGAAGTAGATGAGGTGCTTGACGTAGAGCTCAGGGCGATCGACTCCGATCGGATGCTGCTCGTGGTCCGGGGGGAGATCGACTTGATGACGGCAACGTCCTTCCGGGCGGCGGTCGAGTCGGCGCTCAGCGACACGCCGAGCCGGCTCGTTCTCGACCTGGCCGACGTCGGCTTCATCGACAGCTCCGGCCTCGCCGTGCTGATCGAGGCCAGCCGTCGTACCACCGTCGCACTTCGTCACCCATCGGCGTCGACAGAGCGTGTGCTCGAGGCCAGTGGTCTCACCGAACTGTTCGAAGCCGACGACCCGTGATCGTGTCGCGGACATTCCCCCTGGATGAGGCTTCGCCTCGGCGAGCAAGGCGCTTCGTGACCGACGCCCTTGCTCATCTCGAACCTGAGCTCGTTGCTGACCTCGAACTGATGGTGTCGGAGCTCGCGACGAACTCGGTTCGCCACGCCATGTCCGGCTTCGAAGTGCGCGTCGTGGAGGAGGAGGAGCAAGTGTGCGTCGCTGTCACCGACCACGGCGACGGCACACCAGTACCGCGCCATCCCACCGCTGCCGATCCGACCGGCCGAGGTTTGCTGATCGTCGAGCGACTCGCCGAGCGCTGGGCCATTGAGGTGCCGCCTGACGGCAAGACGGTCCGCGTCTGCCGGTCACTTGCGCCACTGGGACCCTGAGGTCCGCTCCATGCTTCCTGCCCCCTCGTTCAGGGCTCCCTGCCGGCGGAAGCGGAAGTCATGACGCTGATGGTGCTGTTGTTGGTGGCCTGTCGTCAGGGAATGCTGGCCGCGGCGACGGCCATGACAGCAACGTCGTCGTGAAAACCATGTGGTCCGAACTCGGCGAGCAGGGAGTCGATGTCGAAGCTGGTTCGTGTCAGGTCGAGGTAGTCGAGCAGCCGGCGTTCGCCATCGTGGTCTCGGCGGGCTCCGGGAGCTGCGTTCTCTGTCAGGCCGTCGGTGTAGAGCAGCACCGTGGCGTCCTGGGGCAGCGTCTCATGAGACTCGTTCCATCCCGATCGAATGCCGACGCCCAGTGGCGGACCGACACGTGGTGCGACCATCGTGGCAGCGTCGTCGGTGATCATGATCGGCCAGGGGTGTCCGGCACAGACGAACCGCCAGTGCCGCACATCGAGCTGGACCAGACCGGTGTTCAGCGTGACGTAGCTGTCGTCGTGGCGACCCAAGCGAAAGAACGTGTCCTCCAGTCCGTGAACCCAGCGCAGCGGCTCGTCGGGGCACACCGTGGCAAGGGCCTTCCAGCCTGACCGAACCGCTGCCCCGAACGCCGCGGCGCGAGGTCCCTGACCGCAGACATCGCCGATGATGTAACCCAACGCGCCCGTCGGCAGCGCGATTGCCTCGAAGAAGTCGCCGCCCAGGAGCAGCCGCTCGTCGCCCGGCACGTATCTGACGCTGACGACGACCGTCGGCGGCGGAACCGGCGCCGGCACGAGCGAATCCTGCAACATGTCGAGCACCAACCGGCGTGACTGAGACTCTTCGATCACGCGTTGGCGGCGCTCGCGTTCAAACGCGCCGACCGTCCCCGCACACGTCGTGACGACGATGATCATCATTCGCGCCGCGAGACCGGCACCGTCGAGTTCGTCTTGCAGCAGACCCTCGACCAAGGACACCGTGCAAACGACGAGGCCGACGATCGCGGTCTGTCTCCACGAGCCGAGCGTCGCCGTGATGAGGAGCGGAATGACGAAGATCGCCAGCGGCTGT
>DATBKA010000726.1:0-1652 GCA_036556105.1 Ilumatobacteraceae bacterium
GGTGCACGGCCGGCTCGACATCAGCGGGCCGCTCGACACAGCCTGGGAGCTCAACAAGGTGCTCCCCGACGCCGAACTCGTCGTGATCGACGACGAAGGCCACGACGGTGGCCACAGCATGACCTCTGTGATCGTCACCGCCACCCGCCGCTTCGCCGAGTCGTGACCCGAGTGTTTCAAGGCACCCTGTCCGCCTCCAAACACTCGGATCAGTCGTCGGCGGCGAACTTGGGGCGCATGGGAAGCGACGAGCGCCACTGGCCGTCGTAGTCGTGCAGCGCGGCAGCGACCGCAGGCGCAGTCGGCACCAACCCGATCTCGCCGACACCTTTGATGCCGTACGGCGAGCGCGGCTGCGGCACCTCGACGAGTTGCACCTCGATCGGTGGCACGTCCTTGGCGCGGAGGATGCCGAGCGAACGCAGCGTCATGTTGGTGGGGAATCCGGTCGCCGGATCCGATGGAAAGTCCTCCGTCAACGCGTAGCCGAGACCCATGTGCACACTGCCTTCGATCTGACCCTCGCACAGCACCGGATTGACGGCCTTGCCGACATCGTGGATGGCGACAACGCGCTCGACGTCACCAGTCTGGCGATCGATGACCACGAGCTGCGTCGCGTAGCCGAACGCGGCATGAATCGTCGGATTCGGATGATCAGGATCGCCGAGGTGATGCGTCCAGTCGACGACGTGCTCACCGACGTAGTCGACGTCGTGCTGGCACCCTCCGGCCAGCGCCGCGGCGCACGCCTCACGCACCGAACCTGCAGCCATCAACGTGCCACGTGAGCCAGTGGTCTGACCGAAGCCGAGCTCCCGAGTCGTGTCGACGATGACCTCGATGCGATCGGGATCGATCCCGAGCTCTTGCGCCGCAACTTGCAGGGCGACGGTGTGCACGCCCTGACCCATCTCTGTCCATCCGTGACGCACCTCGACGACGCCATCGCTGCGGAAGCGCACGACGGCGCCGCAGATCTCGCGGAAGCCGTTCCCCAACCCCGAGTTCTTGAGGCCGAGCCCGAGGCCGACGGCCTTGCCGTCGGCGCGTGCCGCGTCGTAGAGCGGCTTGATCGCGTCGAGGCAGACTTCGGCGCCCCGGCACCCGTCGTCCATGATCTGGCCCGGACCCCAGATCTCGCCGGGGTGGATCACGTTGCGCTTGCGCATCTCCCAGCCGTCGATCCCGACCATCGCCGCCAGCCGGTCGATCACACCGTCCATGGCGAACTGCGCCTGGTTGGCGCCGAAGCCGCGGAACGCCCCGCAGATCGGGTTGTTGGTGCGCACCGCGACGGCGCGCACATCGATGGCGGGGACGTGGTACGGACCGCTGGCGTGGCCGGCGGCACGCTCGAGCACCTTCATCCCCACGCTGGCGTAGGCACCGCTGTCGCCCACACCGCGGACGCGCAGCGCCGTGAGACGACCGTCGCCGTCACACCCCGCCCAGTACTCCAGGCGAATCGGGTGCCGCTTGGCATGGATCAGCAGGCTCTCTTCCCGCGACAGCGTGCACTTGACCGGCCGGTGCAGCAGCCAGGCCGCCAGCGCGGTCTGGGCGAGGTTCGCCATGTCCTCCTTGCCGCCGAACGCGCCGCCGTTGGAGACGCCCTCGACGAGCAGCCGCTCGGGCTCCACGGCCAGCAC
>DATBKA010000727.1:0-4072 GCA_036556105.1 Ilumatobacteraceae bacterium
GGCTTCGACGCCGCCAACGAGTGGCTGGGCTCGACCCGGCTGCAGGTGGCGGCGGTGTGCGTCGGCCGCGCCCGCCGCGCCCTCGGGGTCGCCACCGAGTGGGCGGCGACGCGAGTGCAGTTCGGCCAGCAGATCGGCAAGTTCCAGGGAGTGTCGTTCAAACTGGCCGACATGCAGACCCGCCTCGATGCCGCCGAGCTGCTGACGCTGCGCGCCGCGTGGAAGGACAGCCGCGGCGAGGCGACCGACTCGGACATGGCGATGGCCAAGGTGTTCGCCAGCGAGATGTGCCAGTTCGTCACCGACGAGGCCATCCAGATCCTCGGTGGGATGGGGTTGATGGACGAGCTGCCGCTGGAGCGGATGTGGCGCGACACGCGCGTCGACCGGATCTGGGACGGCACGTCGGAGATCCAACGACACATCATCTCGCGGGCGATGCTCCGTCCGTTCGGGGGCTGAGCGGTGCCAGATCTGCGCCGCTTGCTGGCACCGCGCTCGATCGCCGTGGTCGGCGGCGCGCCGGCGGAGCGCGTCGTGCGCCAGTGCCTGAAGTT
Organism: Ilumatobacteraceae bacterium; assembly: GCA_036556105.1. Lineage (GTDB taxonomy): Bacteria > Actinomycetota > Acidimicrobiia > Acidimicrobiales > Ilumatobacteraceae > JAENVT01. The sequence goes on from DATBKA010000727.1 coordinate 558, forward strand.
GGGGTATCCCGGCTCCATCTGGCCGGTCAACCCGAAGCGCGGTGATCTTGCCGGGGTGCCGTGCCTGCCCACGCTGGAGTCGCTTCCCGCCGTTCCCGATGCCGTGTTCCTCGGCGTCAACCGCCATGCCACCGTCGAGGCGATGGCGGCGTTGCGTTCGATCGGTGCCGGCGGTGCGGTGTGCTACGGGTCGGGGTTCGCCGAGACGGGCTCCGCCGAACTGCAGCACGACCTGCTCGACGCGGCCGGCGACGTCCCCTTCCTCGGGCCCAACTGCTACGGCTACGTCAACACGTTCGACCGCGTCGCCTTGTGGCCCGACGAGCACGGCATGGCGCCGCTCGACTCGGGCGTGGCGATCGTCTCGCAGAGCGGCAATGTCGCCGTCAACCTCACGTTCCAGCAACGCGGGTTGCGGCTCGGCACGATCGTGTCGGTCGGCAACCAGGCCTCGATCGGGATGGAGGACTGCATCGCCTCCTTTCTCGACGACCCGCGGATCACGGCGATCGGTGTGTTCCTCGAAGCGGTTCGCGATGCCCAGCAGTTCGCCGCTGTTGCCGTGCGCGCCCACGATCAGGGTGTGCCCATCGTCGCCTTGCACACCGGCCGGTCGGCGACTGGCGCGGCCATCGCCACATCGCACACCGGGTCGATGTCCGGCCGCGCCGCGGCATACGACGCGCTGTTCCGTCGGTACGGGATCGCCACCGTCGCCACCCCGGCCGAGCTGCTCGAGTCGCTGAAGCTGCTCGACAACGGTGGAGCGCTGCGCGGGCCGCGCATCGTGTCGATGAGCTGCTCCGGAGGCGAGGCCTCGTTGGTGGCCGATCTCACCGAGCACGGCTCGCTGCGCTTCGAGCCGTTCGCCGACGACCATCGCCAGAGGATCGCGTCAACGCTCACCGACCTCGTCTCGGTCAGCAACCCGTTCGACTACAACACGTTCATGTGGGCCGACCTCCCGGCGATGTCGCGCTGCTTCACGGCGGTGATGGAGGGACCTCAGGACGCGACGATGCTCGTCCTCGACGCCCCACCCAGCCCCGACAACGACCCGGCCGCATGGCTGGTGGCCGCCGACGCGCTGGCCGAGGCGGCCGCGGCGACCGGCGGACGGGCGATGATCGTGGCCAGCCTGCCGGAGTGCCTCAACGAGGAGCTGCGCACCCAGATCCTTGCTCGCGGCTTGACGCCGTTGCTCGGTCTCGGCGAGGGGTTGGCCGCGTTGGAGGCGGCGGTGACGGTTGGCAGTCGGTGCCTGCCCCCGCACGCGGCAGTGTCCGAACCGGGACCGACGCAGCTGCTCGACGAAGGAGCCGCCAAATCGAGGTTGCGACAGATCGGCATCCCCGTTCCCGACAACGTCGTCAGCGATCGGGCGGGTGTCTCCGAGGCCGCGTCCGGTCTCGGCTACCCGGTGACGTTGAAGGCGGTCGGCATCGCCCACAAGAGCGAGGCTGGTGCGGTGCGGGTCGGGTTGCAGGACGGCGATGCCGTGGCCACAGCGTTGGCGGAGATGCCAGCGGCGGATCAATACCTCGTCGAGCGGACGATCACCGATGTCGTCGCCGAAGTGCTGGTCGCCGTGCGCCGCGACACGCCGATCGGCTGGCTGGTGTCGCTCGGGTTCGGCGGGGTCACCACGGAGCTGTGGACCGACGTCGTCCACCTGCTGGCGCCGGTCTCGACCGGCGATGTCCGCGAGGCGCTGTCGACGCTGCGCAGCTACCCGTTGCTCACCGGGTTCCGCGGTCGCCCTGCCGCGGATCTCGACGCGCTCGTCGACCTGATCGTGCTCCTCACCGGCGCGGTGGTCGGCTCCGGCGCCGTCGAGGTCGAGTTGAATCCCGTGCTCGTCGGTCGCGACGGCGCCGTCGCCGTCGACGCGTTGTGGGTCGAGGAGAAGGAGGCGGGACGATGACCGGGTTTCATGTCGAGGTCGACGGGCACACCGCGCTGGTCACGATCGACCGCCCGAAGGCCAACGCCATCGACGCGGCGACGAGCAAGGCGATGGGCTCGACGTTCGCCGATCTCGACCGCGATCCGAGTGTGCGGGCGATCATCCTCACCGGGGCCGGGCAGAAGTTCTTCTCCGCTGGATGGGATCTGTCGGCAGAGGAGGACTTCGACAGCGACTACGGAGTCGGCGGGTTCGGCGGCTTCCCCGAACTGCCCGGCCGGGCCACGCCCGTGATCGCTGCCGTCAACGGCATGGCAGTCGGCGGCGGGTTCGAGATCGCCATGGCCGCCGATCTGCTCGTTGCCGCCGAGCACGCTCAGTTCTGGTTGCCGGAGCCGGCGATCGGCATCCTGCCCGACGCGGGTGCCGTCAAGCTGGGGCGGCTGCTGCCACCACACGTTGCTCGCGATCTGCTGCTGACCGGACGGAGGATGGATGCCGCCGAAGGCCTGCGCTGGGGACTGATCGCTCGGGTCGTGCCGGCCGATGCGTTGCTGGCCGCCGCCCGCGAGACGGCCGAGGCCATCGTTGCGTCGGCGCCGTTGAGCGTTGCCGCATTGCTCGACATCGAGCGTCGCACGGCTCACCTGCCACTCGACGAGGCGATGCGCTCGCTCAAGTCTCTGGCTAGCTACCGCCGCGCCATCGACTCCGCCGATGCACGCGAGGGCCAGGCGGCGTTCGCCGAGAAGCGACCTCCGAACTGGACCGGTCGCTAGCGGAACGCGCAAACCAGGAATCCCACACGACTGCCGGCATTATCAACGGTTGTCAGCCTCCAGGCCGAGCGGGTTGGTATCGCAGGGCGACCGCCCCCGACCGGAACTCATGGCGATCCACGAGCTCGAGCTGGATGCGCTGGCGCAGACCGGCGAGCAACGTCGGCCCGTGTCCCGCAAGGACCGGCTGCACAACGAACTCGTACTCGTCGATCAGTCCCAAATCTGCCAGCGCCAGGGGAAGCGTCACGCCACCCACGGACAGGCCCTCGCCTGGCTCCTGCTTGAGCCGCTGAACCGCTCGCCCCAAGTCGCCTCGCACCAGCTCCGCATTCCAATCGACCTCGCTCAGCGTGCTCGACACGACGTACTTCTTCGCCCGGTCGATGGTCTCGGCGAACGGGATCTCCCACTCACCCATCCAGGCAGGCCACGGGCCCGTAGCCGGCTTCCGCCACGCCGACTCCATCATCTCGTACGTCACCCGGCCGAAGAGCAAAGCATCGGCTCGTTCTATCGCCGTGGTCCAGTAGCGCATCGACTCGTCGTCCGGGGGCAGCCCTGCCTCGTGATGGCAGCAGCCGTCGAGCGTGACATTGATCGAGTATCGAAGTGGTCTCATCTCGTTGTTCTCCCTGGATGCGCGCCGCGCGTTTCACCGGACGGTACTCAGACGACTGCCGACGTCAATTCTCATCGGCGCCCCGATCGCACGTACTCAGCGCCGTGACTATGACGGTCGTTGCGCTAGGAGACGCCGGCGCTGGCGCGGCACGTTCACCGCCAACCCGGCGTGCGGCTCGCTTCCTGGATCCATTCACGCAGCTCGG
>DATBKA010000728.1:0-5660 GCA_036556105.1 Ilumatobacteraceae bacterium
ACGACCTCATCGGGAGCGACACCTCCGTCGAGCAGCAAGTTCCACCAGAACGCGACGTCGATCACGTCGCCGACATCCAGCCGCCGGCCCTCGATCTGCTCGAGAACCTGGCGATAGCCATCGCTCACGAACACCTCGTGGGTGCCCTCCGGCAGACCACCACTGGAGATCGTCGGGCGATCAGCGGCGACATAGCGGCCATCGATCGAGCCGACCGCTTGCACCCATGTCTCGACCTCCGAGACCTGGGCGAGCGTCATCGGCTCGGTATCCGCCGCCGACGCCAGCAGCAGTGCGTGGGAGTGCACCGACTCGACGCCGTCGAAGTGGCGGATCGCGTCGTCGATGGCCGTGGACCACACACCTGGGTTGATGACGACCTCGCCCACCTCTGCCCGTTCGACGTAGTCGGCATACGCATGATCGGTTCGGTACGCAGCGACCGCCGCGCCGATGGCCGTGCCACCCCCGAGCGCGATCACCAAGGTCAGGCCGACGAGCGTCGATCGGGGCGGGCGCAACTCCCGACTCGCCAACGCCCACTGTCGTTCCGGCACGGTTGTCAGTTCAGCGCGTGCCGGCGGTGCAGACAAGGGTGGCAACCCTCATCGTCGGGGATGCTGGCCTCACCGAGATTCGGGGACGACCTCGTGGGTGCGGGTCGTCAGCCCACCGGCCACGTGTCGATCGTCTGATAGTGCGCTCCGTCGGCCTCGGTCCGGCTCGCGACAAGAGCGATCTCCTTGACGTCGAAGTGTCCGCTGAAGACAACGTTGCCGATGTCGAGTGTCGGCGCCTTGACTCGCGCCAACGTGAGGTGGCCGCGGAACGGTTGACGCGCCGGCTTGCCGATGCCGGCAGTGAGATCGGTGACCGTGGCTGCCAGGGCATCCAGCCCAGCCACCGACACGGCGAGCACCCGCCCGGCGATGACCGCCAGGCCCGGGCCGAGACGGGCGTGCGCGGGCGCGAGCCGCGCACCTGCCAGCGCTTGGCGGACGTCATCGCTCTCGGCGTTGCCGAGGAACCGCATCGTGATGTGCCACGTCTCCGGGCGGACAGGCCTGATTCCCGCGATCTCGTCGAGGTTCAACCGGGCCAGTTCGGCAAGCACGTTCTCCGGCGGCCAGACAGCGATGAAGAGGCGAGCCATCACGTCGACGGCGAGTCTAAGTTGTCCCGTCATGAGCACGCCGCGCCGGATCAGTCGCGAGGACGCTCGCCGGATCGCAATTCGCGCTCAACTGCTCGACGCCAATCGGCCGCGTGACCTGCTGACGATGATGGAACGGCTGACGTTCCTGCAGCTCGATCCGACCGCCGCGGTCGCACCGAGTGCCGACCTTGTCGCCTGGACCCGCCTCGGGGACACGTACCACCCCAATGATCTGTTGCGCGCCCTCGATCGTGACCGCACGGTGTTCGAGCACGTGCTGCAGGAGACGCAAACCGAGCCGGCACTGGCCATGGTTCGCCCGATGAGCAACCTTGGGCTGTACCTCGCCGACATGGCGGCGTGGGCGACGGGCCAGACGCGGCGCGGCGAATGGGTGCGCGCCAACGACCGGTTCCGCCGCCGCGTGCTCGACCAGTTCAAGGCCTCAGGTCCGCTGCAGTCCCGCGACATCCCGGATACCGCAGAAGTTCCGTGGGAGTCGACCGGGTGGACGAACGACCGCAACGTGACGCAGATGCTCCAGTTCCTCGCGGCGCGCGGTGAGATCGCGATCGCCGGGCGGCGCGGGCGGCAGCGAGTGTGGGACCTTGCCGAGCGCGTCTACCCCACCGACACTGTCGTCGTTCCGCGCGACGAAGCGCGGCGCATCCGTGATGAGAAGCGGCTGCGATCGCTCGGGCTCGCCCGTCCACAACTCGTCGGTGACGCCGGTGTCGCCGCGGAGGTCGAGGGAACATCCGGGCCGTGGCGAGTCGATCCGGACGCAACGGCCAAAGGCTTCGAAGGGCGCACCGCGCTGCTGTCGCCCTTCGATCGGCTGATCCATGATCGAAGTCGCGCCATCGACTTGTTCGACTTCGAGTACACCCTGGAGATGTACAAACCCAAGGATCAGCGCCGGTGGGGCTACTTCGCACTCCCCGTGCTGCATCAGGATCAACTCGTCGGCAAGGTCGATGCGCTCGCCGACCGGAAGGCGTCGGTGCTGCAGGTCACCGCGATCCATCGAGATGTTCACTTCACTCGCCCGATGACGACGGCCGTCAAGGCAGAGTTGGCGGCGTTGGCTGCTTGGTTGGGGCTCGACGTGCAGTACGCCCGGTGATCAGTCGAGCGTCAGCGCGACGGCGTCGATGCGCGTGTCGCGCAACAGCACGGCCGCGGCGAGAAACCCAGCTGCGGTCAGCACGATCGCCGGCACCCACGATCCAGTGCTCGACAGCATCACGCCGGCCACAACCGGACCCGCGGCACCGGCGATGCCATAGAGCGCTTGTTGGACGCCGAGCAACAGCCCGAGATGTGCCGTCGGCACGATCTCTGCCGTGTGGATGCCCTGCAACGGCGAGCTGGCACCGGTGGCGGCTCCGGCGACGAGCCCGAACGCGATCGCGACGGCGAGCGAGCCGGAGGCGAGCAGCAACAGCGCGGCCATTGCTGCTGCGGCCTGAGCAATGGCGAGAGCCCGTCGGGCCGGCACTCGTTTCAGGACGGCGCCCAGCGGCAGCCTTCCGATCAGCTGTGACAAGCCGCGCAGACCGGCGATCACCGCTGCCGTGGCGAGCGGCAGTCCGGCGGCGCGCATGATCGGGATCTGGAACGCGAGCATGATGTCGGCGGCGATGCCACTCAGCAAGGTGGCGACGAGCAGCCGGCGAAACAGCTGACTCCGCCAGGCTTGGCGGAACGCCTCGCGGCTCCGACCGGTTGCTCGGAACGAGACTCGGTGGTCGGGCACGACGACGGCCGCGGCGATGAACGAAACGAACGCCAGCACCGCCTCGACCGTGATGGTCGTGCGCCAACTCGTCGACTGCACCAGCCAGGCGGTCAAGGGCAGGAAGATCGGGCTCGAGAACGCGCCGATCATCGTCAGCAGCCGCACTGCCCGAGCCGGATCGCTCGGAGCGGAGCGCATCGCCGCCGCTTGGGTGATGTGGTAGAAGCCGAGGGCACCGATGCCGCCGCCGCCGATCGCGTAGCACAGACCGAACGCCACCGCGTTGTGCTGCTGTCCGGAGGCGAGCAACAGCCCTCCACCGAAGGCCGCCGCCAGCAGGAACGTTCGGCGCGGGCCGGCACGGTCCAGCAGGCGTCCCCCGAGCGCGGCGCCGACGCCGTTGACGAGGATGGCCGCACCGAACACGCCTCCGAGAAACGCTGTGCTCCAGCCTTCTTCGCGGTGGATCGGGTCGAGCACCACACCGAACCCGTAGTACCAACCGCCATAGGCAGTGATGGTGAGCACGCCGAGGACGATGACCGCGGCGTTGGAGTCGAGTCCCCGCGAGGTCGGCAGGGCGCCATCCGCTGCGAGCCGCTCAACTCCTCCGCCCACGACTTCCCCCTCCGCAGCGTCGGCATCACCGTAGCGGATAGATCGATGAACCTCTATCTTCGATCGCAGCGGTGTTGCGTCGTGGTTCCCACGCATACGACAGACTTCGTGAGACATGGAGTTGATCGCCCACGGCCGAGCCGCCGACGTCTACGACCTCGGCGATGGAACCGTGCTCCGTCGCTATCGCACCGCTCGCCACGTCGAGCACGAGGCGCGGCTGATGCAGTGGCTCCACGACTCCGGGTATCCGGTGCCACGAGTCGATCGCGGCGAAGGACCGGACCTCGTCATGGAACGGGTCGAGGGACCGACGATGCTCGCCGACCTCGGGCGCCGACCTTGGGGGTTGCTCACCCAGGCGCGCTTGCTGGCCGACCTGCAACATGCACTTGGTGAGCTCACCGCGCCAGATTGGCTGCTCTGCTCGAACGGCGTGCCCGACGGATCGTCGGTGCTGCACCTCGACCTGCATCCGGACAACGTGATCCTGTCGCCGCGGGGCCCGGTCGTGATCGACTGGACCAACGCATCACGCGGCCCAGAAGGCTACGACGCGGCGATGAGCTACGTGCTGCTGTCCACCTCCGAAGTGAGCCGGTGGGATCAGCGTCTCGGCCGAATCCTCTTCGTGAGGAGGTTCGCCCGCCGACGCGGGGTGATGATCGACGAACACGTCGAGGCGGCGGCTCGAAAGCGAATCGTCGATCCCAACGTGACCGGACGGGAGCGCAAGGCGATCCAAGCCCTGTTGGATCGCCATCGCCGTCGCCACCGCTGATCCCCGACTCCCGTGCCGGTCAGGGAGCCGATGCGGCGCGCACGACGAGGTCGCTCATCAGTTCGACCGACAGCGAATCGCTGTTGAGGGCGAGGTCGTAGTGCGTGGGCAGCTCGTCGGCGACGCTGTAGAACCGCTTCAGGTAGGCGGCGCGCTGGGCGTCGCTGTCGGTCACCGCTTTGGCAGCCTTCTTGTCGTCGAGCGAGCCGTCCTGCGCGGCACGCCCAATTCGGGTTTGGGGTGACGCCGTGACCAGAACTCGAAGCACGTCGTCGCGACCGGCAAGGGCAAACGACGCGGCGTGGGACACGATGACGACGTTGCCGCGCTGGGCGGTCTCGTGGATCGATCGTTGGATCAGCGCCCGCAACGACTTCGGGTCGTTTCCGTCGGTCGGGTCGATGAAGGTCCCGCCGGTGGTCATCATCCCGGCGGCGCCGCCGGCGAGCGCCAGGTTCCGTGTCAACCGGTCGATGACCTTCGTGCGTCGCTCGGCGTCGGCGAGCTCCTCCACAGATACACCGCTCGACGCGGCAGCCTGCTGCACGATCTCCTCGTCGACCAGTCGGTAACCCAACGCGTCGGCGACGATCCGGCCGACCTCGCCACCACCCGCGCCGAGAACTCGCGAGATGCAAATCACTTGTCGCCCCATCCGCGCAACGTATGCCCCGGTCGCTGACCACGTCAAGCAGCGATCCGTGTCGGCTCGGACACAGGACAGCGCATCGTGATTGCGAACGCCAGCTACGTGCTCGTTAGACCGCCAACCACCCTGCCGTCACGACCCGGATGCATTCTGCACCGCCGACGTGGCTGCCGCGATCGCCTCGTTGATGCCAACGGACCGCTCGGCAGGATCTGAGGTAGTTGTGTTGTTGGGAACAACGAACCGCGGGTTGATCCACGTGATCGTCCGCCCAACCTGGACAAAGGCGTTGACGAAGTACCGATCAACGGAACCCGTGACGCGGCTGACTGTCATATGTTGGCCGATGATCACCTGCCGGTCGCCGTGCGGCGCAATTTCGAATGGTTCAAGGGGACCGTACACGTGTGGCACGCTCCACGCCTCAGAGATCATGAGCTTGTCAGGTGAAACCAGTGGGGCGACACGGTCGAACAGATTGAACCAACATGTCGCAAAGAGAGCGTCGTCAATGACGTCCATGGCCCGCGATGCATCGTCTGCGGTCGCGTACACGAAGACCTTTTGTGTGAGAAGGCTGCCGTCGGTGACGACTTGAAAGGCGGTCGCCACCTTTGTCGAGGGTGGGAAGATTCCGACGGAGTTCAGGAGTGCACAGTCGGGCATCGCCGCGATGGTTGCCCTGGCTCGCCTCGGGAGCTCGGTGTCTGGGGAC
>DATBKA010000729.1:0-4950 GCA_036556105.1 Ilumatobacteraceae bacterium
CATCGGGAGGGCTCGGCACGCTGTGCGAGACGCTGCTCGGCGAGGTCGAGACGCTGAACTACAAGACCGTCCGCTACCCGGGCCACCGCGACGCGATCAAGATGTTGATCACCGATCTGCGCATGTCGCGTCGACGCGAGCTGCTGAAGGAGATCCTCGAAGACGCGATCCCGATCACGTATCAAGACGTCGTGCTGATCTTTGTCACCGCGTCCGGCACGCGCAACGGCTTGCTGATGCAAGAGACGTTCGCCCGCAAGGTCTACGCGTCCGAGGTCAACGGGGCCCGGTTGTCGGCCATCCAGCTCACCACCGCGGCGGGGATCTGCGCGATGGCCGATCTGATGCGTGAGGGCAAGCTGCCGCAGCGCGGCTTCGTCCGCCAGGAGCAGTGCGCGTTGTCCGACTTCCTGGCCAACCGATTCGGCTCGCTCTACCTGCGCGGCAAGGAAGTCACCGCGTAGCGCGCCGCGATGGACGAGTCGACGCGGCAAGGCGCGTTCTGGGACATGCTCGCCGGCCGCATCGATCCACCGCCGGTGGCGAGCCCTGGAGAGTTCGCCCCGACCGCCGACCTGCACGTGCAGTACCTGCGCCCGGCGCGGCCGATTTGAACAAGGGATTTCCCTAGTTCTTCGCGCCAAATGCACGCGGTTGCTGGCGCGCTGACGACCGCGTCCTTACTCTGCTCGCATGGGACGACGAAGGGCTCAACGCGGGTGGCTCGCGCTGATGATGCTCCTACCCGCCCTCGTCGTCGGTGGCGACCACGCGCCGGTCTCGGCGATCCCGCACATCCAGTATCTCGGCGAGGAGTACGAGATGAAGCTCGGGAGCGTTCCGTCGCAGCTCTGCATCGGCGAGAAGAAAACGATCACGGCATGGGTGAAGCAGTACGGCGTCTACAAGAACCTGAGCACGAGCGCGCGGGTGCGGGCCCGTCGGCCGCGGCCCTATCGAGTCGACCGTGGCGTCGGCGACCTCGGGCTGGCGAGGACGAACGTCGAGATCGACAACCCGTCAGTCCTCGTCTTGACGGACGAGGTCATCATCCTCGACACGGTGCTGTGGATCCGCGCCACCGTGCAAGGCAAGAAGGCCGGCACCGCCACGGTGAACCTCACCGCCGCGCGACCCGGAGTGGTGGGCACGGGCCAGTCGATCATCGTCAGGGTGACCGAGTGCGACTACCAGGTGCACGTCGGCTCGATCTGGCACCTCAACGCCGGTCGAAACATCGTCGCCGGATCTTCGATCGACACGATCATCACCGGCGCGAACCACGCTGCCGGAAGCATCTACAACGAGCACGCAACGGCGGAGAACGTGGCGGTCAGCTTCGAACCTCCCTGCCAAGCGGTCTACGACCTTCCGAGCAGCGACGCTGGGGTCTTCGCCAGGCTGCGCGATGACACGCTCGACGTCGACGTCGCCTACGGGCCCACCGATGTCACCACGGGGGTGACGTGCTTGGTGGTGTCCGGAGGACATTCTGACGCAGCGTCACGCGACGAGATCCACGTCCAGATCCCCGCCGGGGGTGGTTCCGCTTCCACCGCTCACGTGCTGCACGCACCAGGCATCGGCGATTTCACCGGCATGAGCTACATCACCCTCACCCCGATACCGCGATGACGAACCACTCTCTCCGCCGTCGTCGCCTCTTGATTGCAGCCGGCACGCTCGCGGTGCTCTCAGCCTGTAGCGGATCGTCGTCGAGCGGCAGCACCAGCGCCGCGGCCACCGATGCCCCCAGCGGGTCTGCGACGGCGACGACCGCCGCACCGGACGACTCCGTGGCCGCTGACGTCGAACTCAGCGAAGTGTCGGGGCCGGGAGACTTCCTCCTACCCGACCCGCTCGTCGGATTGGCAGACCTCTCCAGCTACCGGGCCACACTCACCGTGTCGTTCGACGGCACGGACGGCGAGGCCGCGCTGCAGTGGACGAGTACGACGGTCATGATCCGCGTCGCCGAGTCGTCGGCCGCTGTGACCATCGAAAACGCCGGCGACATGCCCGCCGCCGAACCCGCGTACCTCGCCGAGTTGAACGGCATCGTGTTCCGACGCGATGCGGCCGGTGCGTGCACGGCAGAGATCGGCGATCCCGATGCATCGCTGCTCGACGTGTTCGAACCTGCTGCCGAGCTGGCCGGTGTGATCGGCGCCGAACCGGCCGGCACCAAGACGATCGGCAGCGTCGACGCGCTCGGCTACACGTTTGACGAGCGAGCGGTCGGCCAAACTGATCTCGGCCACACGACGGGCGAGGTCTGGGTCGCCGCCGACACCGGCTTGGTCCTGTCCTACTCGATGACGAGCCAGGGTGGCGCCGACCTCTTTGGGGACGGTGTCGACGGATCGATCTCGTGGGCGTACGAACTGACCGACGTCAACGCGGCCGCCGCGCCGGACCTTGCCGACGAGTGCCGATCAGGCCTACTGGGTACTCCCACGCCAGACGGCGCCACCGGCGTCGTCAACACGTCCGATCTGCTCAGCTTCGAGACCGCGCTGACCGTGGCCGACGCGTTGGCGTTCTACGAGCAGGCCGCCTTCGACCTCGGATGGACCGCGATCGGCGCGCAGAACGCCGAGACCGAAGGAACCGCCGAGTACCAAGCCGGCGACAAGGTGGTGTCGATCTTTGCCAACGTCGGCGACGCCGGCACACATGTCGACATCATGCTCGGCGATGCTCCGAGCGCCGCTGGCGGCGGCGGTGGCGGTGGCGGCGGCGGGCCCGGGCAGGGTCAGGCGACATTCGAGATGCACGGCGCCCACGAGAGCTCCGCCACGTGGGAGTTCGCGCCACAGTTCAGCGCGTTCGGCGGTGGCTCGTGGAGGATCTCGTTCACCGACCCCGCCAATCCACTGCCGACCGGGTCGTTCCTCACGCTCGTGCTGACACCGGGTGACGAGAACCTCAGCTTCAGCGACGGAGCAGCGACGATCATCGCCGGCACCGACGTGTGCGCGTTCGCGATCGACCATCAAGACGCCGGCGGCACCTCTGGAACGATCCAGTGCACCGGCGCACAGGCTATGGGCACGGGTGGCTCGATCGATGTGACGATCACGTTCTCGGCGACGACGTAGACCGGCGCCGGCGGACCTCGGCAGTGATGGCCGGCACGACTTGGTGCAGGTCGCCGATCACGGCGTAGTCAGCCTTGGTGACCATGTTCGCTTCCGCATCAGTGTTGATGGCGAGGATCTTCTTCGAAGCCATCGCCCCGACCCAGTGCTGGATCGCCCCCGAGATCCCACAGGCGATGTAGATGTCAGGGGCGATGCGTGTGCCGGTCTGACCGACCTGGTCGGTGTGGTTGCGCCAACCGAGGTTGGTCACGGCGCGGCTGCAGCCAACGACGCCCCCGAGTTCGGCGGCCAGCTCCAGCAACGGAGCAAATCCCTCCGCCGAACCGACCCCGCGACCACCGCTGACCACGACCGGTGCGGTAGAGAGCGTGACCCCCGCCTTGCGTTCGACGCGTTCGCGCACGACTGTGCGCGCCAGCATCGGATCGAGATCGACCGCCAACGACTCGGCGTGCGCTGATACGGGAGCTTCCTCCGCGGCAAACGCATGATGAGCGACCGTCAGCAAGCGGACGGGCGCGTCCAGCCGGCAGCGCTCGAGCAGCGACCCGCCCCAACGAACGCGGACCAGATTCTCACCGTCGAACTCGACGACGTTGGCGACCATCGGCAGGTCGAGGATTGCCGCGGCGTGAGCCATCACCTCGTTGCCGCGATCCGTGCCCGTGGCCAGCACGATGTCGGGCGACAGGGCGCGCGTCGCCTGGGCAACGACCTCGCCCCACGCCTCCGGGCCGTAGTCGGTCAGCACGTCGTGATGAACCTGATGAACGGTCGTCGCCCCATACGCGCCGATCTGGTCGACAAGGCCGTCGGCTGCTTCACCGATCGTCAAGGCGTGCACCTCGCCGACGGCGCGTGCCGCGGCAAGGGCCTCCCACGTGGCCGGCGACATCGTGCCGCGATCGTGTTCGACGACGACAAGGATCACTTGAGCACGCCGATCTCTTCGAGCATGTCGACGACCGCTCCCGCCGCCTCGGGTCCATTGCCAAGGATCACTGTGGCACTGACCTGCTCCGCGGCCGGCAGCAACGTGATCATCCGCTGGCCTCCTGGCTCGCCCTGCGGAACGACCTGGGCGACCGCGACCTTCTTCGAGGCCAGCCGGCCCTTCAACGTCGGGTACCTGGGCAGGTTGATCCCCTCCTTGACACCGAGCACGGCGGGCATCGAGACCTCGTAGACCTCGACACCGGCGTCTGCTTCGCGTCGGGCGCGCAACGAGCCACCGTCGACGTCGATGCCTTTGATGCCGTTGACGACCGGGCGACCGAGGGCGTGAGCAACTCGGATTCCGACCTGGAAACCGCCGGAGTCGGCGGACTCGTTTCCGAACAGGATCAGGTCGAAGGCACCATCGGTGGCCTCGATGTCAGTGATGGCCGCGCCGATCGCCTGGGCGGTGAGTTGCGGATCCCAATCGGGCCCGTCGATCGGCAGCAGGACCGCCTTGGCGACACCGAGGCTCGCCGCATAGCGCAGTTGTTCGTCGGCCTCCGCGGGACCGAGCGTCAACACCGTCGCCTCACCGCCATGCTGCTCGACGAGTTGGACTGCTTCTTCGACCGCGCACTCCTCGTGCGGGCTCATCGTGAAGCCGAGGAAGGCGGTGTCCACCGCTTGCCCGTCCGCGGTGATGTTGATGCGCGCGCCTGGAGCAGGCACCCGCTTCACGCAGACGAGGATCCTCATGACTTCATGCGCGAGTCGTCAGGATCGAACAACGGCGTCGCCCCTGCCCGCTCGACGGTGACCGGGTAGCACTCGTTCTGGTACATGACCTGCAGCTTCGTGCCCTCGACCGCATGCTCGGGCGGAAGGTACGCCATCAGCAGGTACTTGC
>DATBKA010000730.1:0-3303 GCA_036556105.1 Ilumatobacteraceae bacterium
GGGCACTTCGCCGCATTCGAGCAACCGGAGCTGTTCGTCGAGGACATCAGGAACTGCTTCCGTCAGTTCCGCTGACTGAAAGCGCCTGTCGCGTCGACCACTCCCGCCAATCTGCGTCGAGCTGTTCGAGGGGAACCTTCCCGACCGGCAGTTCACCGCGCAGCAGCCGCGAGGCATAGTCGCGAAGGAACTCGTTGGCCGGGACGTCGAGGCCGTGCAGGCGGGCCAGCAGAATGATCTCGCCTTGGAAGTAATCCGTCTCCAACGAGGTCGCGCCCTTCATCAGGCTCTGCCACGTGGATCCGCCAACGAACGTGTCGCCCTCCGGAATGTCGAACCGCATCGATTTGAGGCGCGCTTCGTATCGAGCGGCGTCGTCGGCCGGCTGTTCCCAACGAATGCCCGCCGCCGCGTAGACGCGCTTGCCTTCCTCGATTGCGTCGGCGACCACCGCAGCGCGCCGACCAGCGAGCGACGCGGCAGCATCGGCGACGTTGCCGAGGTTGACCAGCAACTTGCCGTACTTCTTCGTCATCACGTCGGCATCGGCTTCCGACGACAGGCGCGGCGACGCGGCAAGAGTGGCGGCGAGCGTGGTCGCCACGTCGTCGACGCCCGACGGATAGCACCCGACGTCGAGGATCGCGTTGGCCGGTGCCCAGAGCGCGGTGACCTCCCCCGGCCGCTCGAACTGCGCAGGAAGGTTGACGACCATCGCGTAGACCCGCCGGAACAGGCGCAGCGCCATTCGCTCGTGCTCGACGCCGTTGGTGGCACACACCACGGCGACGTCGGGATTCCAGTCGAGCAGCGCGCTGTGAATCGGCGGCGTGTCTTGGGTCTTGGCAGTGATGACCACCACGTCGTCGTCGCCGGGTGTGATGTCGGCGATCGTCGTCACGACATCGACGTCGACAGCCTCGATGCCACTCGCCGTGCGCAGCAGCAACCCGTGAGCGCGGATCGCTTCGGCATGGGCTTGGCGGGCGACCAGCACGACGTCGGTTCCACCTTGGCGCAGCCGACCCCCGATCACGCTGCCGACAGCTCCCGCCCCGAACACGATGACTCTCACGCCCGCATCGTACGGCCGCGCCCGGCGGGCAGCCCAGGCGCGGCCCGTCCCGCGAGCAGGGTTGACAGCAAGTGACCGGTGGGTACTGTTCCGCTGGGCCAACCGGACGTGCTGAACTAGGTCTCGTCAAAGGAGGGTCAATGGTCGAAGGTGTCCCACTTCGATTCCGAGTACCTGAGCCCCCGGCTCGACCGGGTGAGCGCGCCGACTTCTCCTACGTCGTGGTCCCGCCAGCCGGCAGTGTGCGCCGGCCCGAGATCCACGCGACACCGACCGAGATCCGCGATCTCGCGTACACGATGATCCGGGTGCTCGACGACGACGGCAGCGCCGTCGGACCGTGGGACCCGCAAGCGAGCACCGACACGTTGTACGAGGGGTTGCGGGCAATGGTGCTGACCCGTGCGTACGACGACCGCATGCTGAGCGCCCAGCGACAGGGTAAGACCTCCTTCTACATTCGCAGCACGGGCGAGGAGGCGTTCGCCGTCGGTCATTCGCTCGAGCTCCACGCCGACGACATGTTCTTCCCGACCTATCGCCAACAGGGGTGGCTGATCGCCCGCCGTTGGCCGTTGGTCGACATGATGTGCCAGATCTTCTCCAACGAGAAGGATCGCCTCCACGGCCGGCAGATGCCGGTGATGTACTCGGCGCGCCAGGCCGGCTTCTTCTCGATCTCCGGCAATCTGACCACGCAGTTCATCCAAGCCGTCGGATGGGCGATGGCGGCAGCGATCAAGGGCGACACCCGTATCGCCTCAGGGGTCGTCGGCGAAGGAGCGACGGCGGAAGGCGACTTCCACCACGCGCTCACGTTCGCAGCCACCTACCAGGCCCCGGTGATCCTCAACATCGTCAACAACCAGTGGGCCATCTCGTCGTTCCAAGGGCTCGCCGGCGACACGCAAGCGACGTTCGCGGCACGGGGCATCGGCCATGGGATCGCTTCGTTGCGCGTCGACGGCAACGACTACCTCGCCGTGCTCGCCGCCACTCGGTGGGCAGCCGCGCGGGCGCGGGCCAATCTCGGCCCGACGCTGATCGAATGGGTCACCTACCGGGCCTCGGCTCATTCGACATCGGACGATCCGTCGCGCTACCGCCCGGCCGACGAGTGGAAGTCGTGGCCGCTCGGCGACCCGATCGAGCGGTTGAAGAACCACATGATCGCCCGCGGCGACTGGTCCGACGACAAGCACGGCGACCTCGTCGCCGACGTCGAGCGGGAGATCGCCACGGCAGCCAAGGAAGCGGAGAGCTACGGCACGTTGCTCGATGGTCGCGTGGCCAGCGCGAGGAGCATCTTCGAGGACGTCTACAAGGAGATGCCCGCCCACCTGCAGCGCCAGCGCGAGCAATTGGAGGCCGGCGAATGACGGTCATGCCGATGAATGCGGCCATTCGCTCGGCGATGGACGTGATGCTCGACCGCGACGACGACGTCGTCGTGTTCGGCGAGGACGTCGGCTACTTCGGTGGCGTGTTTCGTTGCACCGAAGGGCTGCAGGCGAAGTACGGCGCCGAGCGGGTGTTCGATGCACCGATCGCCGAAGGCGGCATCGTCGGCGCCGCTGTCGGGATGGGCGCCTACGGGCTGCGCCCGGTGATCGAGATCCAGTTCGCCGACTACGTCTACCCCGGCCTCGACCAGCTGATCTCGGAAGCGGCTCGGCTCCGCCACCGCTCGAGCGCCGACTTCACGGCACCGATGACCGTGCGCATGCCCTGTGGTGGCGGCATCCATGGCGGCCAGACCCACAGCCAGAGCCCGGAGAGCCTGTTCACTCACGTCTGCGGACTGATGACGGTGATCCCGTCCAACCCGTACGACGCCAAGGGTCTGCTGATCGCCTCGATCGAGAACGACGACCCGGTGATGTTCCTCGAGCCGAAGCGCATCTACAACGGGCCGTTCGACGGGCACTACGACAACCCGATCGTGCCGTGGTCGGCCCACCCGCTCGGCGACGTGCCCGACGACTACTACCGCGTCGAGCTCGGCAAGGCGGCCATCCGCCGGCCGGGTGACGACCTCACTGTTCTGGCGTACGGCACGATGGTTTACGTCGCCGAAGCTGCGGCGGCGGAGACGGGCATCGACGCCGAGATCATCGATCTGCGCACACTGCTTCCGCTCGACGTCGACACCATCACCGAGTCGGTCCGCAAGACCGGTCGCTGCGTCATCGTCCACGAGGCCACGAGGACCTGCGGCTACGGTGCCG
>DATBKA010000731.1:0-6643 GCA_036556105.1 Ilumatobacteraceae bacterium
AGGACCGCGCTGACTATGCGCGCAAGGGCATTGCTCGCGGCCGGGCGATGGTCGCTGTTCGCTACGACGACGGCGTCGCTCTCGTCGCCGAGAACCCGTCGAACACGTTGCGCAAGATCAGCGAGATCTACGACCGCATCGCCTTCGCCGGCGTCGGGCGGTACAACGAGTTCGATCAGTTGCGTGTCGCCGGTGTGCGCGCCGCAGATCTGAAGGGCTACCAGTACTCGCGCGACGACGTCGACGCCCGCGGCTTGGCCAACCAGTACGCGCAGATCCTCGGCCAGGTGTTCACCCACGAGATGAAGCCGATGGAGGTCGAGATCCTGGTCGCCGAAGTCGGCTACGGCGACGACGACTATCAGCTGTTCCACATCCTCTACGACGGCACGGTCATGGACGAGCGACGCTTCAGCGTGCTCGGCGGCGATGCCGAGGCGATCGCCAGCCGGCTCAACGAGTCGTTCACCGAGGAACTGACCCTCGCCGGCGCGATCACCGCCGGCACCGCGGCCCTCGGCGGATCGGACCGCACCCTTGTCGCCGACGACCTCGAAGTCGCCACCCTGGCCCGCTCCAACGGCCGCCGTTGCTTCCGGCGCCTCACCGACGACGACGTCGCCCGCATCCTCGGGAGCTGACTGCGATGGCCCGCACCGTCGATCTCAACAGCGACGTCGGCGAGGGCTTCGGGGCGTGGGCCGGCGGTCCCGACGGTGAGCTGATGCAGGTCATCTCCTCGGCCAACATCGCCTGCGGGTTCCACGCCGGCGACCCGACGATCATCCGCCGCACGTGCGAGATGGCGGTCGAGAACGACGTCGCCATCGGTGCTCACGTCAGCTATCCCGACCTGGCCGGATTCGGCCGGCGGTTCATCGACATGAAGCCCGACGAGCTGGCCGACGCGGTCGTCTACCAACTCGGGGCACTCGACGGCTGTGCCCGCGCCGCCGGCTCGCGGGTGTCGTACGTCAAGCCGCACGGCGCGCTGTACAACACGATCGTTCGCCACGAAGCGCAGGCCGATGCCGTGGCCAGGGCGGTCCGGATCTTCGACCCGACGTTGCCGTTGCTGGGTCTACCGGGAACGAACAGCGCCATCGAACAGTCGGCTGCCGAGCAGGGGCTGCAGTTCTGCTTCGAAGGGTTCGCCGATCGCGGCTACACCGCCGAGGGAACGCTCGTGCCGCGCAGCCAGCCGGGCGCGCTGATCACCGATGGCGACGCGGCCGCGTCGCAGGCGATCGCCTTGGCCAACCGCGACATCGCTTCGATCTGCGTGCACAGCGACACGCCGGGTGCGGCCGAGCTGGCGGTGGCCGTCAAGGCCGGCCTGCTCGCCGAAGGATACGAGCTGCGACCGTTCACCCGAGGCCTCTCTGGATGAAGCTGCTGCCCTGTGGTCCACGGGCAGTGATGGCAGAGTACGACTCGTTGGACGAAGTCATGGCGGTCGACGCAGCCTTGCGCGCCGCCGCATTGGCCGGTGTCGACGACATCGTGCCTGGGGCACGGACGATCCTGGTGCACCATCGCCAGGCCGATCGTGCCGCGCTCGAGCGACTGCTGGTCCCGTCCGGGAAGGCGGCGCCGGCGACCGGACCGATCGTCGAGATCCCCGTCGACTATGACGGGCCCGACCTCGAGGAGGTTGCCGCGGCCACGGGACTCTCCGTGGCCGAAGTCGTCGCCGTGCATTCGTCGGTCACCTACTCGGCGGCGTTTCTCGGGTTCACGCCGGGCTGGGCCTACCTGATCGGCTTGCCCCCGGTGTTGCACCTGCCGCGGCGCTCGACGCCGCGCACCGTCGTGCCGGCCGGCTCGGTCGCCATCGCCAGCGAGTTCACGGGTGTGTACCCGACCAACAGCCCCGGCGGGTGGCACCTACTCGGGCACACCGACGCGGTGATGTTCGACGCAGCCCGGGAGAAGGCGGCGCTGGTGATGGCCGGCGACCGCGTTCGCTTCGTCGCCAGATGATCGAGATTCTCGCCGCCGGGATCGGCAGCACGTTCCAGGACCTCGGTCGGCCCGGGTGCACACATCTGGGCGTCGGCCACAGCGGCGCCGTCGACCGTCCCTCGCACCGCCTTGCCAACCGCCTGGTCGGCAACCCCGAGACGGCCGCGACGATCGAGACGTATGGCGGCCTGCAACTGCGCGTCCATCGCCATGCCGTGATGGCCGTCACCGGAGCGGGAGGGCACCTCGACGTGCGCGGTGGTCCGCCGATGGCCGTCAACGCGGTGACCCACCTTCCCCCGGACGCGGTCCTCACCGTTCGTCCCCCGTACGAAGGGGTGCGCTACTACGTGGCCGTGCGCGGCGGGTTCGACGTCGCACCGGTGCTCGGCTCGCGCAGCTTCGACACCCTGGCCGGTCTCGGGCCGCGCTTGACGAACGGTGAACGGATCGTCGTCGGCGCCGACCCACGCACACCGATCACGGCTGACCTCGGAGTACGTCCACCATCAGGCACCGTGATCGACGTCTCCGAGGGACCGCGCCGCGACTGGTTCACCGACGGAGCGTGGTCGCTGTTCACCACGAGTGACTACACCGTCAGTGCCGACTCGAACCGCATTGGCACCCGGCTCAGCGGCCCCGTGCTGGAACGCGCCCACCGCGCCGAACTGCCCAGCGAAGGGGTGGTCGAGGGTGCGGTGCAGGTTCCCCACGACGGCCAGCCGATCGTCATGCTCGCCGATCACCCGGTCACCGGCGGCTATCCGGTGATCGCCGTCGTCGCTCCCGAGCTCATTCACGCCGTCGCCCAGGCCCGGCCCGGAACAACGTTGCGATTTCGGCACAGGTCTCTGTAGAACAGCGTGCCAGCGGCCGATATCAGAGCAATGCCCGGTTCACCGCGCTACGTTGCGCACATGGAGCGCCGCATCTACGGCCTCGAGAACGAGTACGGCGTCACGTGCACGCTGCGCGGCCAGCGTCGCCTGAGCCCTGACGAGGTGGCTCGGTACCTGTTCCGCAGAGTGGTGTCCTGGGGACGCAGCAGCAACGTGTTCCTGCAGAACGGCGCTCGTCTGTACCTCGACGTCGGCTCGCATCCCGAGTATGCGACGCCGGAATGCGACTCCTTGTACGACCTCGTCGTGCACGACAAGGCGGGGGAGCGGATCCTCGAGAGCCTCCTGGTCTCGGCCGAGCAGCGACTCCGCGAAGAAGGCATCCGCGGCACCATCTACCTGTTCAAGAACAACACCGACTCGGCCGGCAACAGCTATGGCTGTCACGAGAACTACTGCACCCGCCGCGCCGACGACCTCGGGCACTACGCCGAGGTGCTCATCCCGTTCCTCGTCAGCCGGCAGATCTTCACCGGGTCCGGCAAGGTACTGCAAACAGCGCGCGGTCCGATGTACTCGCTCGCCCAGCGCGCCGAGCACATCTGGGAAGGCGTCAGCTCAGCGACGACGCGCAGTCGACCGATCATCAACACTCGCGACGAGCCACACGCCGACGCCGAGCGCTATCGCCGGTTGCACGTCATCGTCGGCGACTCGAACATGAGCGAGTACACGACGTTCGTCAAGGTCGGCTCGGCGGCGTGCATGTTGCGCATGCTCGAAGACCCGTCGGTCGTGCTGCGCGACATGACCCTCGAGAACCCGATCAGGGCGATCCGCGACATCAGCCACGACATCACCTGTCGGCGCAAGGTCCGCCTCGCCAACGGACGCGAGGTCAGCGCCATCGACATCCAGCGCGAGTACCTCGACCGGGCGCTGCGCTACTCCGACACCAAGGGCTTCCCCCCACTCGAGCAACGCGCCTTGGAGATGTGGGAGCACTGCATCAGCACGATCGAGAACGACCCGCTGAAGCTCGACCGTGAGGTCGACTGGGTGATCAAGTACCGCCTGCTCGACGCCTTCCGCACCCGTCACGACCTGCCGCTCGGCCATGCCCGCGTCCAGTTGCTCGACCTCCAGTACCACGACATCTCCCGCGAGCGCAGCCCGTTCTACAAGCTCCAGGAACGAGGCATGATCGAGCGGATGTGCGTCGACGCCGACATCGACGCCGCTGTCGACGTGCCGCCGCAGACGACCCGAGCCAGGCTGCGCGGCGAGTTCATCAAGCGGGCCAAAGAGCGCAAGCGCGACTACACGGTCGACTGGGTGCACCTCAAGCTCAACGATCAGGCACAGCGCACTGTGCTGTGCAAGGACCCCTTCAAGAGCCGCGACGAACGGGTCGAGAAGCTGATCGCCTCGCTGTGATCGGCTGCCGGTCAGATGGCTGAACAGCCCGCTAGCGTGGGGTCAATGGCGAATGACGAGCTCCGGGTGACGGCGGTCGACCCGGATCAGCCCGACATCTCCGACGAGTTGTTGGTCGACGAAGAATACGACGATGTCACCGACCCTGATTCGCCAGTGCACCGTGAGGATGGCAAGCGCAAGCGCTCCGGGCTGATCGAGTGGATCGTCGTCGTGGTGGTCGCCATCACGTCGGCGTTGCTGGTTCGCGCCTTCGTCCTCCAGCAGTTCGCAGTGGAGGGCACCTCGATGCTCACCACGCTCCATCCCAGCGATCGCGTTCTCGTCAACAAGCTCAGCTACCGGTTGCACGACCCGCGTCGCGGCGACGTCGTCGTCCTGAAGCGCATCGAGAGCAACTCCCAAGAGCGCGATCTGATCAAGCGAGTCGTTGCCCTGCCCGGTGAGACCATCGAGTACCGCGACTGCCAGTTGTTCATCGATGGTGCGCTGATGAACGAGCCGTACCTGGATCCGCAGATCGTCTCGGCCAATCGGTGCGGAGCCGACCAGCCCCCGGTAACCGTCGAGCCCGAGCACGTGTTCGTGATGGGTGACAATCGCGGCGGGTCACTCGACAGCCGCGACGACAGCGTCGGCCAGGTTTCGTACAGCAACCTGATCGGCCGCGCCTTCGTCGTGATGTGGCCGTTCGGTGATTGGCAGTGGTTGTAGCCCTGCTTCACTTCGACCGTGACCGACGACTGGTGGGCGCAGGCAGTTGATCAGTTCGGGCTGGAGCCGTCGCCCGAGGCCGCTGACCTGTCGTCTGCGGACGACGAGCCGCTGCCCAGTCAGGACTTGCCGAAGCGCAGGCGGCGGCGGCACGCCGGCCTCGACTGGATCATCATTGCTCTCATCGCCGTCGGATTGGCGGTGCTGCTGCGCCAGTTCGTCGTGCAACAGTTCGCCGTCGACGGAGATTCGATGCTCGGGTCGCTGCACTCCGGCGATCGCGTCTTGGTCAACAAGCTCAGCTACCGGCTGCACGATCCGCGTCGCGGCGACATCGTTGTGCTGGAGGACATCAACGGCAGTGTCGAGGTCCGCGATCTGATCAAGCGGGTGGTCGGTCTGCCGGGTGAGACGATCGAGTATCGCGGCTGCACGTTGTTCGTCGACGGCAAGAAGACTGCCGAGCCATACCTCGATCGAGATCTGGTCCGCGACGACCACTGCGGAGAACCGCAGCCGCCCGTCACGATCGAGGCCGACCACGTGTTCGTGATGGGCGACAACCGCGCCTCGTCGCTGGACAGTCGCACTCCGGTGATCGGCCAGATCCCGTTCGACCATCTCATCGGTCGGGCCTTCGTCGTCGTCTGGCCGACCTCCGACTGGCACTTCCTCTAACTCCTAGCGGGGGGCGCCGAGCTCGGCGGTGTAGACCTCGATCATCCGGTCGACCCAGTCGCTGTAGACGCCGTCGAGGCCCATGCGCAGGCCGGCTTGGAGGATGTGCGGCTCCTGCATGTCCCAGCCGAACGTGATCCGTTCGAAGCGATGGAAGAGGGCGACGGTTCCACCATTCCAATCGCTGTGATGCAAGTTGATCGCGTCGATTCCGTGCTCGCGTAGCGTCGCCGCGCGCCGCTCCGTGCCTTCCTTGATCTGCGACAACCGCGTCGAGTCCACGAGTCGTACGCCTTGGCCGCGCAGCGGCAGCAGGATCTCCCAGCGCGGCGCGCACAGCCACACCCGTTCGAGCATGTCGGGAGCGGACTCCTTGACCACCGCGATGACCGCCGAGCCACTGGCGTGATCCTTGAGGTCGAGTGAGAGGTGGTAGTCCGAGCCGCAGTGCTCGAGCAGTTCTTGGAGCGACGGGATGTGCCGCGGCAAGGCGGATCGTTGCAACTGACCGATCGGTCGGTTCTTGCCGATCGCCCGTCGGACCACACCGTCGTGATCGAGGATCGGCACTCCGTCAGCGGTCACCCAGACGTCGCTCTCCAGCCCGGTGGCACCGAGTTTGAGTGCCAGTTCGAACCCGGCGAGCGTGTTCTCAGGGGCATGAGCGCGCGCTCCGCGATGGCCGAAAGCGATCGGATGAACGAGGAGCGAAGGGAGGCGTTGCTGCACCTTCGAATGATGGCACGATGCAGTTCGGATCAAGAGTCGACCTCGTAGACTCCGGGCGATGTTCAATCTCAGCGGCAGCGAAATCGTGTTCCTGCTGCTCATCGCCTTGATCGTGCTGGGTCCGGAGAAGCTGCCGGATGCGGTGCGCAAGTTCGGCAAGGTCTACGCCGAGTTCAAGAAGATGTCCACCGGTTTCCAGTCCGAGCTGAAGACAGCGCTCGACGAGCCGATGCGCGAGTTGCGCGAAACCGCCGACGCGATCAAGAAGGCGGCTTCGT
>DATBKA010000732.1:0-3555 GCA_036556105.1 Ilumatobacteraceae bacterium
TGCGCCCGTCGAGGCACAGACGTCGAAGTCGACGCTGACCTTCATGGCAGCACCGAGTGTTTCAAGGCACCCAGCCCACCTCGAAACACTCGGTTCGAGCTCATGCCTTGGCCGCCCGGTACCCGTCGGCGACTGCGTCGTCGGCATTGGCGTAGCAGCGATCGGCGGCGGTGCGCTCGTAGAAGCGGCCGCCGGGGACGTGGAAGATCCGTGAGCTGTCGTTGGCCTTGATCGGATAGCCCTTCGGGCACTCCCCGTTGGTCGAGATCTTCCAACGCGGTGCGGACGAGTCCGAATCGGTCGTCGTAGGGCGCGGCGACGATGGCGCGTCGCCGCTTGCAGCGGCGGACTTGGCCGAGTTGCCGGCGCGGTCGGCCGGCGCCGGAGACCATTGGGGCGCGTTACCGGATTGGGACTGCCCGCGGCTCAGTGCCTTGAACGCGCCGTAGCCGATCGCCGCCAGCAGGGCGAGCCAGATCAAACGCCTCAGCCATCGCATCATCGGCGACGACTTTAGTGCTGGTGCCGTTCGTGAGCGTTCAATACGGCGCGCAGCGAGGCGGTGATGATGTTCGGGTCGACACCGACACCCCACAGCACCGGGCCGCCGGGCTCGGAGGTCTCCACATAGGCAACGGCGTTGGCTTCCGACCCTTGACCGATGGCATGCTCGGCGTAGTCGAGCACGTTGAGCTCGGCCCCGAGACCGTCGCGGAGGGCGTGGACGAATGCATCGATCGGTCCGTTGCCCTCACCGACGATCGTCACCGGCGCGCCGTCGACGACGAGCTGGGCCGTGATCGACGTGCGTCCGCGCGCCGAGTCGCTGCGCAGCTCGTGGCTGATGAGCCGGAATCGCGGTTCCTCGGGCAGATACTGCTCACGGAAGGTCTGCCACATCAGGACCGGACTGATCTCGGTGCCGGAATCCTCGGTGATGTTCTGGATCGTCTTCGAGAACTCGATCTGGAGGCGCCGCGGCAGCTCGAAGCCGTGCTCGGCCTTCATCATGTAGGCGACGCCACCCTTGCCCGACTGCGAGTTGACTCGGATCACCGCCTCGTACGAACGGCCGACGTGCTTCGGGTCGATCGGCAGGTAGGGCACGCCCCACTGCTGATAGTCGTCGGGCAGGGCCTCGAAGCCCTTCTTGATCGCGTCCTGGTGGCTGCCGCTGAACGCGGTGTACACCAGATCGCCGGCGTACGGATGGCGTGGGTGCACGGGCAGACGGTTGCAGTACTCGGCAACGCGTCGCAGAGCGTCGATGTCGGTGATGTCGAGCTTCGGGTCGACGCCGTTGGAGAACAGATTCATCGCCAGGTTGACGATGTCGACGTTGCCGGTGCGCTCGCCGTTTCCGAACAGCGTGCCTTCGACGCGATCGGCACCGGCCATCACACCGAACTCCGCCGCGGCCACTGCGCAGCCGCGATCGTTGTGCGGGTGCAGGCTCAGCACGACCGAGTCGCGATTGCGGATCGTGCGCGAGAACCACTCGATCACGTCGCCGTACACGTTGGGCGAATAGCACTCGACCGTTGCCGGCAGGTTGAGGATGATCGGACGCTCGGGCGTCGGCTCGACGATGTCCATCACAGCCTCGCAAATGCGAATGGCGAAGTCGGGCTCGGTCAACGTGAAGCTCTCCGGGGAGTACTCGTAGCGGATCTCGGTGGGGCCCATCGTCTGCTCGAGCTTGCGGCACAACTTGGCGGCGTTGACGGCGATGTCGACGATGCCGTCCTGGTCGAGACCGAAGACGACCTCGCGCTGCAGCGGGTTGGTGGAGTTGTAGAAGTGGACGATCGCTCGCGGAGCGCCCTGCAGACACTCGTACGTGCGCTCGATCAACTCCGGGCGGCACTGCACGAGCACCTGGATCGTCACGTCGTCCGGGATCAGATCGTCTTCGATGATCTGGCGGATGAAATCGAAGTCCGGTTGGCTCGCCGACGGGAAGCCGACCTCGATCTCCTTGAACCCCATCTTGACGAGGGCCTCGAACATGTGCCGCTTGCGATGCGGGTCCATCGGGTCGATGAGGGCTTGGTTGCCGTCGCGCAGGTCGACGCTGCACCAGAGCGGAGCTTCGTCGATGACGACGTTCGGCCAGGTGCGGTCGTGGAGCACGACGGGGATGAACGGCTGGTACTTGTCGAACCGCATCGGCTTCGGGGTGACGGGTTTCGGAGGCATGAGTGGCTTTCTTGGTGACGAGGCGTGAGTGAAGATGCGGTGGCCGCGAACCGGTGTTGGCGCGATCCGGCCGGAAAAATGAAGAACCCCCCGGCCTTGCGGCGGGGGGATGCGGGCAAGCGCGAACCTGATGCGCTTGCCCTACATAAGAAGGAGGAGGCTGCGCACGGTGGACATCGCCACCAGTCTGCCCGGGTGACAGCGCTTTGTCAACGTCGATACCCGGTCACAGGCAGCGTCACCCGCGGTCAGGGGAGAAGGAAGTTGCTGAACTGCCACGGGTCGGCGCGGTCGAGGCGATCGGCGTCGTGGGCGAACGTGGGGAACAAGTCGTTGCGCGAGGAGACCGGGTCCCAGTCGGCAGGGCCGGAGTGCATCGTGCCGAGGTAGGGCCGGGCGACCTTGAGCACGTCGCGCCATGGGAGGTCGTCGGGTACGCGGACACCTTGGCTCGGGTTCTCGAACATCCACGTGACGGCAGCGACGATCGAGCCGGCGACTTGCAGTGTGGTCGCGTTCTGATGTTGAACGACGGTGCGCGCCTCGTCGATGGAGAGCAGCGAGCCTGTCCACCACGAGCGATATGGGTGACCCATCAGCAGCACGCCGAGGTGATCACCGCCATCGATGATCTCGTCGTTGAGGATGCGTTGTGCCGTCTGCATCTCCCAGTTGCGCATCCGCAACTCGAGCACGCTGGTGATGGCGACGTCGGCGGGGCAGTACGCGTAGTGCACCGTCGGGCGGTACACCGGGTTGCCGTCGGCGCCCCACACCGTGAGGTGATCGTTGATGGTCAAGGCCTCGCCGTGGCGGATCACCATGCCGCGGATCTCGCCGTCGGGCACCCACGAGCGGACCCATGTCTCCATGCCCGGTCGGGCGATGCAGATCTGGTTGCACGGTCCGTAGCCGTGGTGCACGTAGGCATCGGGCGGCAAGCGCTTCTCGTGGGTGCCCCACCCGATCTCGGCAGGAGCGATGCCTTCTTCGTAGAACCCGTCGACCGACCAGGTGTTGACGAACTCGTCGACCTGCTTCGGGACGTTCGTGACTTGGGTGTCGCGCTCCGAAACGTGGATGACCTTGGTACCGGTCAGCATCGCCAGCATCGGGTAGTCGTCGTGGGTCAATGCCGATTCGACGCCGCTGGCATCGGCTGCCAGGCCGTCGTGGAGCATCCGTTCGCCGATCTCGGTCAGCGCCTGCTTGGTGAAGTGGCTCACCAGCCCCGGGTTTGCTCCATGTTCGAGGACCGCGGTTGCGCCACGGTTGTCGCCCCAGTTGGAGATCATTCGGCGGATGTCCATGTGCCGGGCGTACAGCGTGCGCGCCAGCGGATGAGTCGATGCGAGA
>DATBKA010000733.1:0-9633 GCA_036556105.1 Ilumatobacteraceae bacterium
AGCCGACCGCGCAGCCGACGATCGCCCAGATCAAGACCGGCACGGACACTGGCCAGACCGGGGTGCGCAACAGGTAGTGCGCCGAGAGCAGCACAAGCAGCATCGGCTCGCAGCGGGCGACGAGCCAGCGCACCTTCTCGGAGCGAGTTCCGTCAACAGGTCGGGAGAGTGTCATAAGTGGATCGTCGCCAGTCTGGTCCATCGTGATTCCCGCCAGATCACAAAGGTGCAGACTACTCCACGTGGTGAAGCCGACGCAATACGTAGGGGCAGGAGTTCTTCACAGCCCCTGACCTCGTGCGCTGCTGAGCAAGCGGCTGATATGGGCCTGCAAGCGATCGAGTCCGGTGCCCTTCGTCGCGCTGACCCAGAACACGTCGCCTTCGTCGAGGTGGCAGGCACGGGCCAGCTGTTGACGCCGCCCGGCCAAGCGCGACGGCTTGACCTTGTCGAGCTTGGTGGCGACGACCTGGTGGGGTACGGCGTTGGCCTGCAACCAGGTCAGCATCTGTACGTCGAGTGCGGTCGGGCCGATCTCCCCGTCGACCAGCACGAACACGAGCACGAGCGGCTCCCGCTCCAGCAGGTAGGCCTCGATCATCGCCTGCCACGTCTTCTTCTCGCGGGCGGGAACGGCCGCATACCCGTAGCCGGGCAGGTCGACCAGTGTCGCTCCGTCGGGAAGGGCGAAGGCGTTGATCAACTGGGTACGGCCGGGGGTGTTCGACACCTTGGCCAGTTGGCGCCGGTTCGCCAAGGCGTTGATCAGTGACGATTTGCCCACGTTGGAGCGACCGACGAACGCCACCTCAGCGGGCGAGTCGGGGAGATCGACGTGTCGTTTGGCGGAAGTGAGGAACGTCAGCTGAAACGGCACGTTGCTCGCTACTGCGAGATGCTTTCGCCCCAGGCTTGCAATGTCTGGTCGAGCAGCTCTTCGGTCGGCGCGAACGACCACAGGATCACGTTCTGCACGGCGGCGGCGAAGTTGACGGTGGCACCGTCGGCGTCCGCCCAGAACACACCGTCGATCGTGCCGACGGACTTCGGCGAGGTGGCGACATCGCCGCTGAGGTACGGCAGTTCTTCATCGAACGATCCGGGGGTGAGCGGGTCGGTGTCGGATTCGAAGGCGAACAGCCGGCCCATCGTCGCGCCGGTCGAGTCGAGCACGTCGACACCGACGATGCGCCCGGATTGGGCGGCGACCGTTGGCGCCAGATCGAGGAGCGTGATGAAGCCGTTCATCGCTTCGTCGGGTGCGTCGGCGAAGCTGTAGTCACCGAGCGGCACCAGATCGGTCGAGGTGATGATCGTCTTGTTGCCTTCGGGGGGAAGCGTGTCGAGCGGGAACGTCTCCGGCGGGATCGTCTCAGGCGGCTCGGTCACGATCGGAAGGGTCAGGGCGACAGTGGTTGTCGGGGCGATGGTCGTGGTGGTGGTGGTCGCCTCGAACACTGGGTCGATCTGACAACGGCTGATGTCGAGACTGTCGGCGAGGTCGTTGCTCTCCGCGGCCATGTCGTTGAGATCGCCGATCTTGCCGTCGACTGCTTCCTGGTCGTTGTCGCGCGCCGCCTTGGCGATCTCGTCGAGCGCGTCGAGCTGGTCCTCGTAGCTGGCGATCAGGTCACGCACGTCGTTGGCGAACTGCTGATCGCTGGTGGGGACCTTCAGCTTCCTCAACTCGTTGATCGCGTCTTCGTAGAGCGCCGAAGCTTCGTTGGCGTTGGTGCGTACATCGGCCAGAGACGCTGCCGGGTCGAGGTCTCCGATGCCGCGATTGATGGTGCGGCACACGCCTGCAAGTTGGTCGCTGAACGCGTCGATGCTGACTGCGCCGCCGCCTCCTCCACCGCACGATGAGAGCACGACTGCGAGCACCGCGACGACCGAGCTACCCAACCGCTTGTTCATGACCGCCACCTTTCGCTCATCGCGCTCGCGCGTCGCGATCGTACCGGGCGTGCCTCGGCCAATCGGGAACGTCCGCAGCGATCAGATGTCAGCCGTGCAACAGCCGATACGCGGCGGCTTCGATTTCTTCCTCGCTGAGCAGAACCAGCTTGGCCGCGTCACCCAACGGGATGAAGCTGTCCTTGCTCGTCGCCCGGCCGATCCGCGTGGAGATGCCGTGTTCGACGAGCGCGGTGATCGCCGCTTCGCTCCAGCCGCCGCTGGATCGGGTCTCATCGGCGATGAGTGTGGCACCGGTGGCGTGCGCCTCGCGGACGATGTCGTCGACCGGTAACGGCGCCAGCCATCGCAGGTCGACGACGCGAACACCGATGCCACGGCCGCCGAGACGGCGGGCGACGCGCAAGCTCATCAACAACCCGTTGCCGCACGTGAGGATCGTCAGGTCGCGGCCTTCGCCGTACGTGCGCGCCGACCCGATCGGTACGTGGTTGCCGGCGTCGGGCGATGCCATCCACTGCCGGTCTCCACCGTCGTACAGGTCTTGGGTGTGATAGCGAGCGATCGGTTCGAGGAAGACGGACACCGTGCCGTCTTCGTGCGCTGCGGCGATGCAGGTGGCCAACATCGCCGCGGCGTCGTCGGGTCGCGCCGGCGAGGCCAGCACGAGGCCAGGGATGTCGCGGAGCACGGCGATTGCGTCGTCGTTGTGGAAGTGACCGCCGAACCCCTCCTGGTAGCCGTATCCGGCGACGCGCACGACGAGCCCGTTGCGGTACTGGCCATTGGAGAAGAACGACAGCGTCGCCGCCTCGCCACGCAGTTGGTCCTCCGCGTTGTGCAAGTAGGCGAGGTACTGGATCTCCGGCACCGGCAGAAGACCGCTGATCGCACCACCGTTCGCCAAGCCGAGGATCGACGTCTCGTCGAGCAACGTGTCGAACACCCGCCCGGGACCGACCTTCGTGTGCAGGCCCTTGGTCACGCCGTAGACCCCGCCTTTGACGGCGACGTCTTCGCCGAACACCATCATGTTCGGCAGCTGTTCGAGCGCTGCCGCCAACGTTGCATTGACGGACTGGGCGAGCGTCAACGGTTCGTCGGCCGGTGGCATCAGCTTCTGGGCGAGGCCGGCGACCGCGTCGGGGCTTCGATACGCCAACGGACGCATCACCTCCTCGGCCGTAGTGAGCTGGGCGGCGTCGCTCAACCTGGCTGCGGCGAGCTGCACCATGTCGGCGATCTCGTCGTGGCGCTCGACGAGCGCGGACGTCGTCCACCCGTGGGCCAGCAGCGCACGCGCCGTGCCGAGGATCGGATCTCGTTCCGCCTCGGCGCGCAGCTCCGCCGCGGATCGGTAGGCGGTCTCGACGTCGGTTCCGGCGTGGCCCCCGAAGCGCACGGTGGACAGATGGAGGAACGCTGGCTTGCGCCGCTTGCGGACCCACTCGGCGGTCTCGGCGGCAACGGCGGCGACTGCTGCGGGATCGTCGCCGTCGGCCTTGGCGTAGTGCAGGTTCGGTCGTCCGCTGAAGGCCGCCTCGATCCAGCCCTTCGGGGTGCGCACACTGATGCCGATCCCGTTGTCTTCGCATACGAACAGCAACGGCATCGGCAAGCCTTGATGGGCGCAGTACATGGCGGCGTTGAACGAGCCTGCTGCGACGGAGTGGTTGGCCGACGCATCGCCGAAGCTGCAGATCGCGATCGCATCGCGCTCCCACGGTGAGTCGACCTTCAGCTTGGCGGCGCGATCGATGGCGAACGCCACGCCGACGGCGCGCGGGAGGTGCGAAGCGATCGTGGACGTCTGCGGGATGATCGCCAGGTCGTGACGACCGATCACCTTGTGCCGGCCTCCGGAGATCGGTTCGTCGGCGGCGGCGACGACACCGGCGAGGATGTCGGACACGCCGTCCAGCCCGGCGCGGGCAAGGTAGAAGCCGCCGCTGCGATAGTGGAGAAGCGCCGGGTCGGTCGGCCGGGCGACCATCGCCACGATGGCGTTGCTCTCGTGCCCCGCCGAGCCGATGGTGTAGTAGCCCTTGCCTTGGGCGCGCAGCCATCGCGCCGTGAGGTCGCAGTGGCGGCTGGCCAGTTGCACGTCGTACAAGTGGGCCAGATCGATCGCTGTGGCAGGTGCCGCGCCGGACGGTTGCAAGTTCTCCAGGCCCTCGACGAGCTGCCGTTCGAGTGGCGGGCGCGACTGGTTCATGGCACTCCCACGATACGTCTGGTGGTCGAGACCGGCGTCGATCCGGTGACCCCACGCTTTTCAGGCGTGTGCTCTGCCGACTGAGCTACTCGACCGTTGTTTTCGAGCCTGTGTGACTCGAGCGGTCCCGACGGGACTCGAACCCGCGACCTCCGGCTTGACAGGCCGGCGTGAACTCCAACTTCACCACGGGACCAGACTGTGACCAGCTGGCCAGCACCCCCAACGGGATTCGAACCCGTGCCGCCACCTTGAAAGGGTGGTGTCCTAGGCCACTAGACGATGGGGGCTAGGGGACTTCCTCCGGTTGAGAGCGTGGCAACACTACCAGCACCCTCCCCCATTCCCGCCATGCGATTCGCACTACGGTGCCGCCGTGCGCCTCTCCGTCGAGCCCTCGCTGAAGACCACCGAGTACCCCTTCAGCCAGCGCATCCGGGTCCGCTTCGCCGAGACCGATGCGATGGGGATCGTGCACCACGGCCGCTACCTGCCCTACCTCGAGGAGGCTCGTGTCGCCTACCTCCGCCACCTCGGCCACCCCTACACAGCGCTGCGCGCCGAGGGTCTCGAGACGGCGGTGCTCGAATGCTTCGTGCAGTACCGCAAGCCGCTGCGCTTCGACGAGGAAGTCGACGTGCACCTGACGCTGGCCGCCGGGTCACGGACCACGTTCCAGATGGCGTACTTGCTGACGGTCGACGGCGACGTTCGCGCCACCGGGGTGACGGTGCACGGCTGCGTCACCGCCGACGGGCGGCCGACGCGTCTGCCGCCGTGGCTGGCAGCTATGTGCCCGCCTCGCTGAGCGGTTCGCTCATCGCCCGCACCGCCCAGTCGAGCAGCCAGCTCAAGAAGTTGTAGAGGTGGTACTCGCCGGCCATCGGATGCTCGTCGTCGATGTCGTCGGGGTCCATGTCTTCGCTGACATCGAGCATCGTGCCGAGCACGAGCCGCAATCCGTTGATCGATTGCACGAACGCCGTCATCGTTTCGTCGTCGACCGGTTCGGTGGCGCGCAACGCCGCGTTGACGACGGCGATCCCGGACAGACGTGTCGCCACGAGCTCTTCACGCATCAGCCGTTGATACTCGGCATCCGCTTCGGCGTCGGTCGCCAGGTGATAGGCGGGAGGGAAGATGCGCACCAGGCGCTCGTCGTCCGCCTCGCCGACGACGAGCTGGCTGAGCTCGTTGAGGAGGCGCGTCAGCAACTCGCTCTCGCCCTCACCGAAGTTGAACACGTACTGGTCGCCGTGACGCTGGATGGGCGGGATGAACCCACGTTTGGCCATCGGTCAGTCCTCGTGCTGCATCGTGGCCCACAGGCCATGCTCGTGCAGACGGAACACGTCGAGCTCGGCCTTCTCGCGCGCCCCGCTGGAGACGACGGCGCGACCCTTCTCGTGCACGTCGAGCATGAGCGCCGTGGCTTTCTCCAAGCTGTACCCGAACAGCTTCTGGAAGACGAACGTGACGTAGCTCATCAAGTTGATGGGGTCGTTCCAGACGAGCACGATCCACGGCCGGTCGGCAACAGTGACATCGTCGATCGCCGGCAGGTCGAGCTCGGCCGGCGCAGGCGAGGAAGCCATCTCTCCATTCTGCCGGTTCGACGTGCCAATTGGTCGGCCGGTCGGGCCGACGTACCATGGGCCCATGGCTGTCGGCGCCCGACCTCTCGTCCCCTCGCGGCTGGCGCCGGCCAGGTTGGCTCGCAACGGCGTGGCTCACGGGTCGCGTCGCGCCCCGACGACCGTTCTCGGCGGGTACATCGCCCTCACCAAGCCACGCATCATCGAGCTGCTGCTGATCACCACCGTGCCGACGATGGTGCTGGCGCAGCGTGGCTGGCCGTCGTGGTCGCTCGTGGCTGTCACCCTCGTCGGCGGAACGCTCGCCGCCGGAGGTGCCAACGCGATCAACATGGTCGTCGACCGCGACATCGACAAGCTGATGCCGCGCACCCAGGGCCGTCCCCTGGTCACGGGGCTGATCGAACCTCGGTCGGCGCTGGTCTTCGCGCTCACGCTCGAGGTCGTCGCCTTCGCCGTGCTGTGGATCGGGGCCAACCTGCTGTCGGCCACACTGGCGCTGTCGGCCACGTTGTTCTACGTCTTCGTCTACACCCTGTGGCTGAAACGCACCAGCACGCAGAACATCGTCATCGGCGGCGCCGCCGGCGCCGTGCCGGTCCTGGTCGGGTGGGCCGCGGTGCGCGACGAGGTCGCCTGGTCGCCAGTGCTGCTCTTCGTGGTGATGTTCCTGTGGACGCCTCCTCACTTCTGGGCGCTGGCGATCCGCTACACCGAGGACTACCGAGCGGCCAACGTGCCGATGCTTCCAGTCGTCGAGACAGCGGAGGCCACGGCGCGCAAGATCGTCATGTACACGGTGGCGATGATCGCCTTCACGATCGCGCTTGCTCCAGTCGCCCATCTCGGGCCGATCTACACGGTCACCGCGGCTCTCGCCGGCGCCCTTTTCCTGTGGAGTGCGGTCGATCTCGGTCACAACCCGACCCCGCAACGGTCGATGCGGGTGTTCGGCTTCAGCATCACGTATGTGACCGTGTTGTTCGCAGCGATGACCGTCGACGTGCTGGTGCGCTCCGGCCTGTAGAGGATTTCCGCCCGCACGTGGAGCTATGGGTAATCTCGCACCTGTAAGTCAGTTGTCCGCAACCGATCCAGCACCGCATCGGGCGCGCGCGTTCGCGCCCGACACGAAAAGAGCCCGCTGCACATGACCACCATCGACACGCACGCATCGAGCGCCGCGACCTCGGCGGGTGCCAGCTTTGCGTCGGTGGCCGAATGGGTGACGACCACGGATCACAAGCGCATCGGACGCCTGTTCATCGGCTGCTCGTTGCTGGCGCTGCTCGGTGGCATCGTCGTCGCCGGGTTGCTCGGCATCGAGCGCATCGACGCCGAGTCGACGATGCTCGACTTCAACTCGATCCCGCAGCTGTTCGCCGCCTACCGGGTCGGGCTGACGTTCGTCGTCCTCGTGCCGTTGATCCTCGGCATCGCCATCGTCGTCGTTCCCCTCCAGGTGGGCGCCCGCGCCTTGGCATTCCCGCGCCTTGCCGCCGCCGGGTTCTGGGCGTGGCTGTTCGGCAGCGCCATTGTCATCCTCTCGATCGTCGCCAACGGCGGGCCGGGCGGTGGCAAGTCCAGGTTCGTGGCGCTCTACCTCGTCAGCCACATCGTCCTCCTGCTCGGCTTGGTGGCAGCGGCGGGCTCCGTCGTCACGACCGTGCTCACTACGCGGGCGCCGGGCATGAACATGCGTCGTGTTCCCCCGTTCACATGGTCAGCGCTGGTCGGGTCGCTCGGGCTGTTGCTCGTGCTCCCGGCTGTCATCGGTGCGTTGATCTACACGTACATCGACTATCGCTACGGGCGATCCACGTTCGGTGGAAACGACGGCATCAACAACTGGGTCGGCTTCGGTCTCACCCAGCCGGCCACGTTCGTGTATGCCGTACCCGTCTTCGGTCTCGCCGCCGAGGCCATCGCCGTGGCCAGCGGTCGCCGCCTGCAGATGCGCGGCATCATCTTCACCGGCATCGCGCTGGTCGGCGTCACGGCCGCGCTCGGCGGCATCCTCCAGCAACCGGCCGACATCGCCCGCAACGTCAGCCACATGTCGTTCGGCCACTGGCTCAGCAACGTCCTGCCGTGGGCGCTGTTCAACGTGCTGCCCGTGCTCGGTGGCTTCATCGTCATCGCCGTCGGCGGGCTCACGCTGCAATCGGGTCGGCCGCGGCTGATCTCGCCGTTGGTGTTCGCCTTGCTCGGGGCGTTGATGGTGTTCGTCGGCATCACCGCCAGCGCCATCAACTTCGTCGGCGACGCACAGCTCGGCGGCACCGTCTTCGAGGAGGGCACCTGGTTGTACGTGGTGTACGGCGCCGTGCTCAGCGCGATGGGTGCCATCACCTATTGGTTGCCGAAGGTGTCCGGCCGCCGAGTCGGCGACAAGCAGGTGCTGCCACTCGCCGGTCTCGGCTTCATCGCCACCGTCCTCGCCGCGTTGCCGTACCTGATCGCCGGCTTCGCCAAGCAGCCGGCTCAGGCCAGCGAGTTCGACTACTCCGGCCCGCAGAACCTGTGGAACACGATCTCGACGATCGGCCACGCGCTGATGCTGCTCACCGTGCTGGCCTTCGCCGGCCTCGTGGCGCGCTCGTTCCGCACAGGCGACGTCGCCGGCGACGATCCGTGGGATGGGCAGACACTCGAGTGGGCGACGTCGTCACCGGCTCCGCTCGCCAACTTCGCCGATCTGCACACCGTCGCCTCGCCCGAACCGCTGCTCGACCTGAAGCCACGGAGAGAGTCCTGATGCTTGCCTTGCCTCCCGCTGCTGCGCCCGCTCCGCGTCGGCAACTGCTCGTCGGCACGGCACTCGCCTGTCTCGGCGTCGGCTCGCTGCTCGGCGCCATGCTGGCCATCTGGCTGCGCCTTCGCACCGAAGCGCTCGACTCCGGCGACGGGCTGTGGGTGCCGAAGGCGATCAAGGTGCCGATGGTCCCCGCCAACACGATGCTCATCGCCTTCCTCCCCACATGCGTCTTCGCGCAATGGGCCGTATACGCGGCACGGCGCAACGTGCGCAGTCATGCCGCCCTGGCGCTCACGCTCGTCGCCGTCATCGGGGTGGCGATCATCAACGCCCAGGCCTTCATCTACGCGCGCATGAAGCTTCCCGTCGAGGCCTCCGACGCCACTGGGTTCAACACGATGTTCTATGCGCTCACCGGCACGTTCCTGGTGCTGCTCGTGCTCGGCATCGGGTTCAGTGTCGTCACCGCGTTCCGCTATCTCGGTGGGCGCACCCAGGATCGCGAGATCGTCGCCGCGCACGCGTTGTACTGGTACTTCCTCGCCACGGTCTTCTTCGCACTGTGGCTCGTCGTCTACGTGACGAAATAGGCGGAAGGGCGAGATGTTCACCACCGGATCCAAGCTGCTCCTCGGAGCCACCGTGTTGTCGGTTGCCGCGGCCATCGTGTTCGGCGCCTCCAACGGCGGCGCCACCGGCTGGCTCGGCACGGTCGCGCTGGTCAGTGCCGCCGTGGTGTTCGCCCTGTTGTTCGGTGTGAACTACTACACCCGCGACGGCAACGTCTCGGCGATGTCGCAGGAAGCGGTCGCCGAAGCGGCTGCTGCCCAGCCGCCGGCCGGGCGCAGCCTGTGGCCACTGTTCGCCGCCATGGGTGTCGCCGCGATCGCCGTCGGCGCCGTGTCGAAGCCGATCGTCCTCAAGGCGGGTGTCGTGGTCGTGCTGGCCGCCGCCGTCGAATGGATGGTCCAGGCCTGGAGCGAGCGGGCATCTGCGGATCCCGAGTACAACGCCGGCCTGCGCAAACGGATGCTCCATCCGCTCGAGTTCCCGGTGCTCGCCGCCGCTGGTCTGGCGGCGATGATCTACTCGTTCTCGCGGATCATGCTGTGGATCGACAAGAGCGGCGGTCCGGTGGTGTTCATCAT
>DATBKA010000734.1:0-3607 GCA_036556105.1 Ilumatobacteraceae bacterium
GTTGGAGGCCAACGCAGCCGCCGACGCCAAAGGGTTGCTCGCCGAGTTCGAACGGGTGCGCAACGGCTGATCACACGCCGGCAGCCGCGAGACGCCCAAAATCGTTTGCACGTCGCCGCCCACCGCCGCTCGCGTGCTGGGATGAACAACTATCAACCGATGACGAGCTTCGGCGCCGCGGCCGCTGAGGCCTACGACGCCGGCCTTCGTCGCACCGACACGGCAGCGACGGTCGAGTTCCTTGCAGCATTGGCCGGAGACGGCCGGGCCCTCGAGCTGGCCGTCGGGACCGGACGGATCGCGCTCCCCCTTGCAGGGCGAGGGATCCCTGTCGACGGCATCGACCTCTCGCCGGAGATGGTCGCCCAGCTCCGAGCCAAACCCGGAGGCGACGCGATCGCGGTGACGATCGGTGATTTCGCCGACGTACCCGTCGAGGGCGAGTACCGGTTGATCTATCTGGTGTTCAACACGTTGTTCAACCTGCTCAGCCAAGACGACCAGATCCGCTGCTTCGAGCAGGTGGCAGCTCATCTCACCGACGACGGCTCGTTCGTCGTCGAGGCGTTCGTGCCGACGTTCCTCACGCGGCTGCGTGACGACCAGTACGTCGATGCCGAGATGATCGCGGTCGACGAGGTGCGCTTCGATGTCGGCCGCCACGATCCCGTGACGCAGACGCTGGAGGAGAGCCACGTCGTGCTCACCGCCGAAGGCGTACGCCTCTTCCCGATCGTCTGCCGCTACGCCTGGCCGAGCGAGCTCGACTTGATGGCGCGTCTCGCCGGGTTGCGGCTGAAGGAGCGCTGGGGAGGATGGTGCGGCGAACCGTTCGAGGCCACGAGCCGCGACCACGTCTCGGTCTACGGCCGCTGACGCGGTGCGTCGTGCTCGCCGAGGTGCCATCAGCGCGGCGACCGGCGCAGGTACTCTCCAGCGGGTGTTCACCCGGCGGCGACGTGCGACATCGCTGATCATGGCTGCCGCCCCGGCGCTGGGCCTCGGGCTGGTGGTGCTGCTCGACAGCTGCACGTTCGGGCCGCCCAGCATCCCGACCACCACCACGAGCACGTCGACGTCGACGACGACCACCACGCTGCCGCCGACGACCACCAGCACGAGCACGACGACATCGACCACGACCACGACGACATCGACCACGACCACGACGACGATCCCGGTGATCACCGAGGGAGCTGTCGTCCTCGTTGCCAACGCGTCAGGCGTCACCGGCGCGGCGGCGTTGCTGTCTCAGGAGTTGAGCGCCTACGGGTTCCATCTGGCCGAGCCGACGAACGCCGCCGCATTCGACGAGCGACTCGACGTGTCCAAGGTCTACTTCCTTCCCCCAGGCGCCGACGTCGCCGCGTCGGTCGCCCGGATCATGGGCAACGTGTCGGTCACACGAATGCCGGTGCCGGCGCCGATCAGGGGTGGACCCGACAGGCTCGGGGACGCGACCGTGGTGGTGATGCTCGGCAAGGACATCGCCGGCAACAAACCGATCATCCCCAAGCCGCCCGGGTAGGTTCGCGGCATGCGTCGCATGCTGCCCGGCGGCCAACTCATCGCCGAGGGGCGGGCGGCCGCGCCGCCACCGCCACCGCCGACTCGGTACCTGCGCGCCAAGGGGGCGTTGTCCGAAGCCGACTACAAGCAGCGCTGCCGCGATCAGCGGCAGATCATGTATCACATGCAGATCGGCCTATCGACGTGGTCGGCGACGGAGGTTGCGCTCGTCGAGGTGTGCTCGTCCCTCGCCGAGCACGGCTACACCGTTGATCGCTTCGGGCTTGCACTCGACCGGGCGATGGGGGTTCCGGAAGAGCAACGCGACCTGACGATCAAAGAGACCGGGCCGCGACTCGGGCCGCACGACTGGCAACGGCTCGGTGAAGCCGCACCGGTGCAACCCCATCTCGGCGACTACATGATCGGCTTGCCTGCCGGCTTCCAGAACACGCTGCGCGCCTTGGCGGCCGGCGTGACGACGATCGGCAACGTCGGTCAGTACACGGCGTACGAGCTGATCGGCGGATCCGACGAGATCGTCGTGACCGAGGAGACCGTGCGCGCCCTTGGCGCGATCGCAGCGTTGCGCGAGCACGGCGCGCTCGCTCATTCGAACCTCGAGGACGGCTCGGGCACGCAGGCGTCGCACTTCGGGGCCTACGTCGGCTGGGCGGCATTGGAGCTGTACGCCGTCGAGCACTTGATCGGTGCGCGGCTGACGCACTGCTACGGCAACACGATTCAGGAGCCCGACTCGCGGGCCATCGTCCACTTCGCGCTCGACGACCTGCGCGGCGGCGATTCGATCGGCTCGATGATCTATGGCAACACGGTCGATCACCGCCCGGGTGACACCGAGCGCAACCGCGCCGCGGTGATCGAGCAGCTCTCCTGCGACATCGCCGTGCAGCTCCATCGGCCGACGGGGCACGCTGTCAACCCTGTGCCGTTCACCGAGGCAGAGCGAATCCCCAGCCCGGCGGAGATCGTCGAGGTGCACCTCCTCGCCCGCGACGTCGAACGCGATGTGCGTGCCGCGCCCGATCGGTACGAATGGACCCGGTTGGAGGCGCTCGGGGCGATGACCGCCGGCTATGCGGTGCAGTTCCGTGATCGGGCGCTCGCCGCGATCGCCGCTGACGGCGTCGATGTCACCGACGCCGCCCAGGTGTTGTTGGCGTTGCGGCGAACGTCGATGGCCGACCTGGAGGAACGAGTCGATCTGGAGGCGCCCGACGAGGTGGCGCGCCTGCAACCGTGGAAGGCCAAGCAGGTCCGCCGGCTGGCCGAGACGTTGAGCGCCACGGCTCCGCGACTGGACGGGCTCCGCGTCGTGCTCGTCGTCCTCGAGGTCCACGATCTCGTTCGCGACGCCTTGGCTCGTGTGTTGCCGCGGGCAGGGGCGGAAGTCATCCTGCTCGGCTCGGGCGCATCGATCGATGGCATCGTGCGCGCTGCCACCGAGGAAGACGCAGACGCGATCGTCGTCGGCGTGTACAACGGCAACGCGTTGGAGCTCGGCGAGCGGCTTTCCAGAGGGCTGCGTCGCGAAGGTTGGCGGGGCACGACGTACATGGGCGGCATCCTCAATCAGGACACCGGGCAAGGTCTGCCGATCGATGCCCGCCCCGGGCTCGTTGCCCTCGGAGTGCGCTGCGTCGAAACCGTCGAGGAGCTGCTCGATCTGCTCGGGGCGTTGTCCAAGGTCTGAGCTTGCTACGTTCGCCGGGGTGCGACTCGGAGTGATGCTGAACGACGGCGACATCGGGAACGATCCAGCGTTCCTGAGAGACATGGCCCAATCGTTGGAAGGCGCCGGCTTCGACGCCGTGTTGACCAACGATCATGTGGTCGGCGCTCATCCCGATCGGCAACGGCCGGGCGAGAAGGTGCACACGTACGACGTGCCGTGTCACGAGCCGCTGGTGTTCCTGTCGTTCCTCGGCGCGGTGACCACCAGGCTCGAGTTGGTCACGTCGATCATCATCAGCACGCAGCGACAGACGGTGCTGCTCGCCAAGCAAGCCGCGGAGCTCGACCTGCTCACATCGGGTCGGTTGCGGCTCGGAGTCGGGATTGGCCGCAACTGGATGGA
>DATBKA010000735.1:0-2393 GCA_036556105.1 Ilumatobacteraceae bacterium
ATCCCGACACGGCCGAGTTCGAGCAACTGGTCAGCACCGAGGCCACGCTGACGCAGATCGGTTCCGGCTACGTCTTCACCGAAGGCCCGGCGTGGAGCGTCGCCGAGCAAGCGCTGTACTTCAGCGACATCCCCGGCGACAAACGGTTCAGGTGGACCGAGTCGACGGGAGTCGAACTGATCATGGACCCGACGTTCAAGGGCAACGGGATGGCCTTCGACATCGAGGGGCGACTGATCGTGTGCGAGCACGTCAACAGCTCGGTGACGCGGTTCCACCCGGACGGATGGCACGAGACGGTGTGCTTTCACCACAAGGGCGTGTACCTCAACAGCCCCAAC
Organism: Ilumatobacteraceae bacterium; assembly: GCA_036556105.1. GTDB lineage: Bacteria > Actinomycetota > Acidimicrobiia > Acidimicrobiales > Ilumatobacteraceae > JAENVT01. The sequence continues at coordinate 342 of DATBKA010000735.1, forward strand.
GATCTCGTCGCCAGCAGTCGTGACGGCAGCATCTACTTCACCGATCCCGACTACGGCCGGTGGAACGACTGGATCGGGTGCAAGCGCGAGCCGCTGCTCGGGTTCAAAGCAGTGTTCCGGGTTCCACACGAGGGTGGCGAAGCCCAGCTCGTCGTCGACCCCGGCGAGTTCGAGCAACCGAACGGGCTGTGCTTTTCCCCCGACGAGTCGCTGATGTACGTCAACGACTCGCCGCGCGCCGAGATCAAGGTGTTCGACGTGGCCGACGACGGGATGCTGGTCAACGGTCGCGTGCTGATGTCCGGCTTGGGTGGGGGCACGATCGAGGAAGGCTCGGTCGACGGCATGGAGTGCGACGAGTTCGGCAACGTGTGGGTCACCGGGCCCGGCGGCGTGTGGGTGTTGAACCCCGCCGGCGAGCGCCTCGGCGTGATCCGCACGCCCGAGGTCTGCGGCAGCCTTTGTTGGGGCGGGCCCGACCTGCGCACGTTGTTCCTCACCACCTCGACCACTGTCCACACGATGCCGACGCTGTGCACGTCGGCACCACTCCCCCAGTACAAGATCGGAGACGCGAGGCCATGACTGAAAGCGAGCGCGTGCGCGACCTCGAGGACCGCGAGCAGATCCGCCAGATCTTCGTCGACTACGCCAAGTACCTCGACTCCGGCGACTTCGCCGGGTATGCCAGCCTCTTCGCCGAGGATGGCGTGCTGCAGGCTCAGCTCGGCGAGGCGGTCGGGCCGGCGGCCATCAAGGAGGTGCTCGACAAGAACCTCGGCCCGCAGGTGCGCAGTCACCTTCCCGAGGCGATTCACGTGATGAACAACCAGCACATCGAGATCGACGGTGACACGGCGACGACGGTCGTCGTCTGGTTCTACCTCACGTCCGACCCGGATGGAGTCCCGACCGTGCTGCAGTCAGGTCGATACCGCGACGACCTGGTCCGCGACAACGGGTCATGGAAGATCAAGCGCCACGACATCACCAGGGTGATGGGTCGCTCGCCGATGGATCCTCCCCCACAGACCCGACTCGACGCACTCGCCGCACGCGTCCAAGCGCTGGAGGACAAGGACGCGATCTGGATGCTGTTCATGGAGTACAAGCGCCACCTCGACGCTCGCGACTTCAAGGCCTACGCCTCGCTGTTCACCGACGATGCGGTGTGGGCCGGCAACCTCGGCAAGGCGGTCGGACCGGGTGAGATCGAGGCGTTGCTGGTGCGCACGCTCGAGGTCTACCCGAGCGATCTCGAGCGGACCTACCACCTCGTGATGAACCCCGTGATCCACGTCGACGGTGACACGGCGAAGGCCAAGAGCAACTGGGGATACATGACCCGCAGCAACAACGACCGTCCGGTGTTCGAGATGCTCGGGCGGTACAGCGACGAGCTGCGCCGCACTCCCGACGGGTGGAAGTTCACGCGCCGCGTCGCCTACAGCGACATCCCCTACATCTCCCTCGAAGGCATCATCTAGACCATCCGAGTGTTTCGAGGCGGACAGGGTGCCTTGAAACACTCGGTAGTGTCGCAGGCACGCCATGACGGACACGACGACCCGCCCATCCCAGCTCGGTTGGCATGCGAGCGTGCCACCGAACGGGTTCGCCAACCGCTCCGCCGGATTGGGTCGCGACAACAGCAACCCACTCGGCTTGGCCACCCCTGCGGCCGAAATCGAGACGACGCCGGAGCACTACAACCTGATCGGTGGCGACCCGGCTTGCGCCGGATGGACGCGGCGGTACGACGATCCCAACGTCGTCGAGCTGCGCGACAAGCTGCTCCGGCACAACGGGATCCGCGGCCTGCAGATCCTGGATCCGTCAGAGGTGGAGCGCGCCGCCGAGCTCTTCCACCGCGATGGCTTCGTGGTCGTCCGCGACGCGATTCCGCCCGCTCAGCTCAAGCGGATCCGCGGCGCCACCGAGCGCGCGCTCGACGAGATGCTGGCCGTAGACCCGGAGTGCGCGGCGGGAGGCGGGGCCGGCGGACTCCCCCACCGCTACTCGTTCGGCAGCAGCTCGGCGTCGCGCCACATG
>DATBKA010000736.1:0-5110 GCA_036556105.1 Ilumatobacteraceae bacterium
GGATCGCATCGTCCTCGTCTTCGAACGGCGTGACGCAGACGACCGGCCCGAAGATCTCCTCTTGGAAGATGCGCATCTCCGGACGCACGTCGGCGAAGACCGTGGCGGCGAGGTAGTTGCCGGTTTCGAGGTGCGCCGGACGAGTGCCGCCGGTGACGAGTCGGGCTCCTTCGGAGATCCCGCTGTGCACGTACGACAGAACTCGCTCGTAGTGCTCGGTGGAGATCAGCGCGCCGAGCTCTGTTGCCGGATCGCTGGGATCGCCGATGCGGATTGCGGCCGCCCGCCGCCCGAGCTGGTCGACGAAGTCCGGATACAGGCTGCGTTCGACGAGGACACGAGATCCCGCTGTGCAACGTTCGCCGTTGAGCGAGAACACACCGAAGATCGCGCTGTCGAGCGCGGCGGGCACATCGGCGTCGGCGAACACGATGACCGGCGACTTGCCACCGAGCTCCATCGACAGGCCTTTGAGGTGCTCGGCCGCGGCGCGCATGATCGTCTGGCCGGTGACGGTCTCACCGGTGAAGGAGATCACCGGCACGTCGGGATGGGCCACGAGTGCGGCGCCGGCGGACTCGCCGACCCCGTGCACGATGTTGAACACACCCTGCGGGAGACCGGCTTCTTCCATGATCTCCGGGAGGATGCTGGCGCTCAGCGGTGACAGCTCGGCTGGCTTGAGCACGACCGTGCAGCCGGCCGCGAGGCACGGCGCCAACTTCCACGTGGCCAGCATGAACGGCACGTTCCACGGCGTGATCAACCCCGCCACGCCTTTCGGCCGGCGGATCGAGTAGCCGATCTGCGCGGTGCTGCGGTACGACTCCTCGTGAATGGCCCCGCACACCTCGGCGAAGTAGCGGAAGTTCTCTGCCGCTCGCGCCGCCTGGCCGCGGGCCTGCGTGACCGGCAGGCCGGTGTCGAACGTCTCGAACGTCGACAGCTTGTCGGCGCGAGCCGCGATCGCGTCGGCGATCGCGATCAGCGTGTTCGAGCGGCGCCGTGCGGAGTAGCCGGCCCACGGCCCGCTGACGAACGCCTGCCGAGCAGCAGCCACGGCGCGGTCGACGTCGGCGGGCCCTCCGGCAGCCAAGCTGCAGTAGCGCTGATGGCCGATCGGCTCGATGACGTCGATCGTGGTGCCGTCGATGCTGTCAACGTGTTGGCCGTCGATGTAGTGGCGGATCGTCGACGGCAGCGAGTCGAGCAACTCGCGGTTGATCGCCGGACCGGCCACAGCGGTCATCGGTGGCGCCTCAGTCTCGCCTCAAGGTGTCAGCGAGGGCGGCGAGCGGCTCCTCGAGCATCGGCGCACCCTCACGGAGGTAGTCGTCGATCCGCACCCGACCCGGAGCCGTCGGCGTGACCAACGGGGGCCGCACATGATCCGACGCGATCAGGCCGGCGCGTTGGAGCACGCTCTTGATCGGCGCCGGATTGGTCTCGACGAACATCAGGTCGACGAGCGGGTGCAATCCGTAGTGGATCTCCAACGCCTTGTCGGCATCACCCGCGACCCAGTGCTCGTACATCCTGGCCACCGCTCCCGGCGCCAAGTTGGCGACCGCACTGACGAAGCCGATGCCGCCGAGGGCGAGCAAGGGGAGGCACAGCAGTTCGATGCCGGACCACATCAGGGTGTCGCGACCACAGAGGTGGAAGACCCGTGAGAAGTGCTCGAAGTCTTTGGTGGTCTCCTTGACGCCGACGACGTTGGCGTGCTCGCGGCGTAGGCGGGCGACGGTCTCCGGCGCCACATCGACCGCAGTGCGGATCGGCACGTTGTAGAGCACGATCGGCATGTCGGGGAACGTGCGCGCCACTGCCGAGTACCACTGGTAGAGGCCTTCTTGCGTCGGCCGCGAGTAGTACGGCGTGATGACGAGCGCGGCGTCGGCACCGAGCGAGATCGCCGCCTCGGTGAGCTCCAGCGTCTCGTCGAGCTTTGCCGAGCCGGTGCCCGGCAGGAACGGCACACGATCGGCGATTTCTTCGGACACGACGCGCATCGCTGCGATTCGCTCGGCGACGGTCTGCGCGCTCGGCTCGCCCGTCGATCCGCCGAGGGAGATGCCGTGCGAGCCGCACGACAGTTGCCACCGAACCAAGGTCCGCAAGCCATCGTGGTCGACGTCGCCGTCCGCTGTGAACGGGGTGACCACCGGAGCGATCGAGCCCCGTATCGTCGATGGATCGGACCGAAACCTCACGGGGTCGTCTCGGCGATGCTGACCGCGCCGGACATCTCGTTGCCGATGTGCTTCAGCAGCGAGCGCGCCGTCTTCATTCGGTGGTTGCGGGCGAACGCCTCGACCTCGTCGGCCGACCGGCCGGACTCGATCAGCACCAGCAACTGCTCGTGCTCGGCAACGCTGCCGATCGCCCGCTCGGGAATGAACGAGAACGCCGACTTGCGCGTCGTGGCCAGCAGATCCCACTCCTTGATCACCATGTTGAGCAGGTGCCGGTTCGGGCAGCGCCCGTACAGGATGCGATGGAACTGGTGGTTCAGGGCGGTGAACTTCTGCGGATCCATGGCGTCGATGCAGCTGCGCATCTGGTCGTTGAGCGCCCTGGCATCCTTGATGTCCTTGGCGGTGATGTGCGCCGCGGCGAGACCGATGGCAACACCTTCGAGCACAGCGACGGTCTCCACCGTCTCGGGGTAGCGATCGAGATCGATGCTGGTGACCGTGGCGCCGATGTTGCGTGTGTAGGTCACGTAGCCCTCGGCTTCGAGCCGGCGGATCGCCTCCCGCACCGGTACCACGCTGACGTCCATCTCGCGGGCCAGCTGCTCGATGACGAGCCGTTCGCCCGGCAGATGTTGCCCGTCGAGCACCCGTTGACGGATGTAGGTGTAGGCCCTGTCCGCCTTGGATCGTGGGGCCCCTGGCCCGCCTTGGATGTCCGCATCCCTCTTCTTCGTCGACTTCATGCGTCGGCAACCCTTTCGGAAGGCATCTGACTGATCATATATGATGTTGCGAGTCGGCGCCACCAGGTGTGATCTCGCCGGCACCGCTGTCGTGCTCCACCCAGCGCACCAGTTCGCTCAAACTCTTCCCGGTGCCCGCGTAGTGGTGCGCTTGCTCGTAAACGCTTTCACAATGGGCGGAGAAGGGCAACGACACCCCGAGCTGCCGGGCCAGTTCGGCGGCGATCTTCACGTCCTTCAGCATCAGTTCGAGCCGGAACGGGTCGTCGAACGTGCGGCTGAGGATGCGTTGCGGGATGTGGTTGAGCGTGATCCACGACCCACCGGTCGACTCGTTCAGCACCTCGTTCATCGCCGCCGGATCGAGGCCGGCGCGCTTGCCCAACGCCAGACCTTCCGCCGTGGCGAGGAACGTCATCGCCGTGATCGTGTTGTTGATGCTCTTCATGATGTGGCCCGAACCGAGCGGACCGCAGTGGAAGACGGCTCGGCCGAGCAGGTCGAGGATCGGACGGACGCGGGCCACGCCTTCGGGACTGCCGCCGACCATGAACACGAGGTTGGCCTGCTCGGCGCCCCACTGCGCGCCGCTGACCGGGGCGTCGATCATGTCGACGCCACGCTCGGCCAGCGCCGCTGCGGTCGCCAGAGTGAGCCACGGCTGCGCCGACGAGGTGTCGAGCAGCAGCGACCCCGCAGCCATCGTCTCGACGAGACCGTCGACGCCGGTCGCCACCTGCTGCACGCACTCGCCATCGGGCAGCATCGTCAACACGACGTCGGCTGCGGCACCGACGTCAGCCGGGCTGCCGGCGGCAACGACGTCCGGATGAACGTCGCGGAGACGATCGATCGCTGCCGAGCTGGTGTCGAACACCGTCATCGAGAACCCCGCCTTGGCAAGATGACCGGCCATCGGGTGGCCCATGATCCCGAGCCCGATGAAGCCGAGACGCGGCGGCACGCCCTCGCTGCTCATGTGTTCGTCGCTGTCGCGAGTTTCACGAGTGGTTCTCCAACGTGTCGGTGATGAGCCAGTGACCGTTCGTCGTCTGGCGAAGCGAGAACGTGAACGCGAACGGCCTCCGGGCGATGGAGAGTTGCTGGCCCGACGACGAGTACGTCACGTCTTCGACGGTGCCGCTGGCGACGAGCCCGGCGTTGGCGCCGCGCTGCAGCCCACCCGGATAGACGACCTCGAGGTGCAAGGTGTCGAAGATGTATCGCGGGGCCACACGACTTCCGTCGGCGCCGCTTGCGGCGATCATCGATTCGAGGTCGTGGAGCCGCGCTCCGTCGTCGACCGCTGGGAGCAACGACGCATCACCGGTGACGATCGCTTGCGTCTCGACCTGCAAGTTCCAGGTCAACGTTGCCGCGAGCTCTTGCGCGCCCTGCGGACTGGCCAGGCTGGCGCTGAGCCCAGCGACGTCGCGGTCGATCGTCACGGCGGGCAGTGAGGCCGGATCGACCGGTTCGACGGTGACCGAGGCGAGCGCCGGGCCGGCCGCGGACGCGGGCACCCGTGAGGGCATGTGGGCAACGGCGACTCCCGCGGCAAGCACGCCGGCGATCAACGCTCCCGCGGCACCGCGCACCGCGATCCGGCCAAAGCGAAGCCGCGGCGGCAAAGGCACGGTTTCGTCATCGGTCTGGTGGCGCCGGCCGGTGAGCACGCGCACGAAGAAGCGCCGCGGATCGTCGTCGGGCGAACCGACGACCGGTAGCCGGCGTTCGAGCAGCGGCCGGCACAAGCAGAGCACGGTCAAGCTGCTGAGCAACCCGACCTTGGTGCCGAACTCGGTCTTCCACGGTGCCATTAGGAGTGAAGCCAGCACGCCGACGGTCGCTCCGAACACGATCCGGGCGACGCGGCCGGACGGCACCGTGCGCGGGTCGGTGATCATGAAGTAGAGGAAGATGAAGATCTCCGGCGAGGTGAGGATGATCCACCAGAAGTGCCCGCCTTCGATCGGCATCAACGACCAACGCGTCGTGATCGAGTGGCCGAGCGCAGCGAGGATGCCCATCCCGCCGGCCAGCGTCAACCAGAAGGCCAGGCCCATTCCGATCAATCCCAGCCGCGAGCAGATGAACACGCCGCCGACGAGGATCACCACGTACGCAGCGATCATTGCCGGCCCCAGCGGAGCCCACCAGAAGTCGAGC
>DATBKA010000737.1:0-5821 GCA_036556105.1 Ilumatobacteraceae bacterium
CCCCGAGTCTCTGACCACGTCGGTCGAGGTCGGCCTAGGCCACATTCGCATCGTCGTACCCGACAACGCTCGCGTCCAGATCGACGCCCGTGTGGGGCTCGGTTCGATCGACATCCTCGGGAACTCCCGAGACGGGTACCGGCGTGCCTTCTCGATCGACACCCAGTCGGGAGCACACACGATCAAACTCAGGCTGCGCGTCGGCGTTGGCGAGATCGACGTCCAACGCGTGTCATACAGCGACAGATACCCCGGCATCCCGCCGGTCACGTTCGTTCCCGCGCCGCAGGCGCAGATCTTCGGGGATGGCACCGAGGTGTACGCCGACGGCTCGGTCGTGTTCGGCGACGGCTGGCGGATCGAGCCCGATGGCTCGTTCCAGATTCCGATCGTCGCTCAACTGAACGACGGCTCGTTGCAGCTCGACAACGGGGCGATCATCGAGCCAGACGGATCCATCACGACGCCGGGTGGTTTCCGGATCGATCCGCGCAACGCTCGTGCGCCGGCGACGACTGTCCCCGCGTCGACCACGACGACATACCCAACCGTGCCCACGCCGGAGGCTCAGCCGTGAAATCGCACTCGTTCGACCCGATCTCGCTCGTCTTGGGGTTGATCACCGTCGCCGCGGCGATCGCCGCCGTGAACAACCGACTCGGCAACTTGATCAACGACCGCCCTGACGCCCTGCTGCCGTTGATCGTGCTCGTGATCGGACTGTTGGCGGTCGTCACGGCGACGCGGCGGATCCTGCAGCCAGCGCCGTTAGAGGATGTTGACGGCGCGCGCGATGACCAGGGCGACAGTGCCGAGTGACACGATCGACTGCAGCATCATCGTCATCTTCGCCCACACGGCCAGCGGCAGCGTGTCCGTCGGGCTGAAGGCGGCGGCGTTGGTGAACGACAGGTAGAGGTAGTCGAAGAACTGCGGCTGCCAGTCCTCGGGAGCGAGATCCGGGGCCGTCATCTGGGCGAACAAGAAGTCGGGATACGGGTTCAGCGCCTGGGCGCGAGCTGCCGGGCCGCCGCGATCGAGGTTCCAGTACCACATCCCGAAGACGATGACGTTGGTCAGCCAGATCGCGCCCCCCGTGAGCAGCAACTCCGTCGCATCTTCTCCGGCCCGCTTCTGCAAGAGGGCTGTGATCAGACGCACCGCCGACCCGGCGTTGGCGATGCTGATCACCGCGATCAGCAGGATGCTCATGAGCCGCAGCTGCGGTGTGTGGCGGGTGATGCGCCGCGGATAGGCGACGGAGAGCCCAACACCGAGGAGCACGCCGAGCGTGGGCAGCAACCACATCGGTGGGATCTCGTAGCGGTTCGGCAAGGCCACCTGGAGGGCGGTTGCTGCGATGACCGCGAAGCGCACCGGCCACGCCGACTCGCCGTCGGTGAGGCGTCGCCACGCGGGCACGATGACGGACGTCGGGATGAGCTTGGTCGGGAAGGCCAGCAGTCGCTCCAACTCGTCGCGGACTCCCCCGGACTCCTGGGCCGGCTCGGTGGGCTCGGTCACGGCGCGAGTTTCGCACGTCGCCGTGTCGACGGCGCTCAACCCTCCTTCGGACTGTAAGCGTCGACTTCGATCTCGACAAGATGGTCGGGGTCGATCAAGCGCGACACCTCCACCATCGTCGACACCGGACGGATGTCCGCGAACACCTCGCCATGGGCTTTGCCGACCGCTTCCCAGTCGTCGATGTCGACCACGAAGATCCGTGAACGCACCACGTCATCGAAGCAGGCCCCGGCTCGGACCAGCGCCTCACCGATGATGCGGAGCGTGACTCGCGTCTGCTCCGCGGCGTCACCTTTGCCGACGACCGCCCCGTCGACGGTCGCTGTCGTGCCGGCCACGTGCACGTAGTTACCGCAGCGCACCACTCGGCTGTAGCCGACGACGCCCTCCCACGGACCGCCGGACCCCCACCGTTCGATCGAGTTCGCCATGACCCGCAGCCTTGCACACCGCGCGGATCCCCGATTCGTCTGTTTAGTTTCAAGATCTGGCCGCCGATAGAGAGATGATGAAGATCGGTGACGACCCCCGCGTGGCCAGCGCGCCCGAGGTTCAGGCGCGATCCCAATGACGGCCTTTCTCCTGGTCACCGCAGCGATCGTGGTCGCCGTCGGGGTGCCCGCGATCCTCCTGTTGCGCCGTCGCGCGGCGCGTCGCCGAGCCATCGAAGAGATCGAGATGAGCGACGAGTTGACCGGTGTCGGCAATCGCCGCCGCCTCGACCGTGACCTCGCCGTCGAGTCCGCCTCGGCCGACACGCCGGTCGCTGTGATCAAGATCGACGTCGATCAGTTCCACAGGATCAACGACGAGCACGGCCGCCCCGCAGGCGACGCCGTGCTGTGTCAGCTGGCGGATGTGTTGCGCGCCGAAGTGCGTACCGGCGATGTGGTGTATCGCTACGCAGATGAGGAGTTCTGCGTCCTGCTCGCCAGAACGACCACGGGCGAGGCGGGTCTCGTTGCCGAACGGATGCGGTTCGCCGTCTCGCAGATGCAGCTCGCGGTCGAGGACTCCGTGACGGTCTCGATCGGTGTTGCCTTGGGCAGAGGAGAGCATGTGAAGCAGACGATGCAACGCGCCGACGAGGCCTTGGCGAAGTCGAAGTACGACGGCTGCGACCGAGTGACCCTTGCCGTCCAGCCGCTGCTCGGCCCATTGGCGGTCACGCACCACCTCGACTGAGCCGTCAGCGCTACGTTTGGCCGAGACTCGCCGAACGGAGCATCTATGACGGACCATTCATGACCGGCCATTCCGTCGGTCGGCCGCGCCCCGCCGTCCAGTTGATGCCTGCATACCGACCTGGAAAGGGCGCCGCCCAGGCCGAGGCCGAGCACGGGATCACCAACGCGATCAAGCTGGCCTCCAACGAGAACCCGCTGCCGCCCGTGCAGTCGATCCTCGACGCCGTGGCCGCCGCAGCGAGTGGCGCCAACCGCTATGCAGATCACCGCGCCACCGCACTGCGTGAACGCTTGTCGGCGTGGTTGAACGTTCCCGTCGACACCGTCACGGTTGGAGCCGGATCGGTGGGTTTGCTCCAGCAGCTCTTCCTCACCTACGTCGATCCCGGCGACGACGTCGTCTACCCGTGGCGGTCGTTCGAGGTCTACCCCGTGTACACGCAACTGATGAACGGCAAGGCGATCACGACGCCGCTCACCGAATCGCACGCGTTCGATCTCGCGGCCGTCGCCGCCGCGGTGACGCCACGGACCAAGCTGGTATTGCTGGCCACTCCGAACAACCCGACGGGCACAGCTGTGTCGACCGCCGACATGGCCAGGCTCATCGAGCGCATTCCTTCGGAGACGATCGTCGTGATCGACGAGGCCTATCGCGAGTTTCTCGATCCGGCACTCGGCGACCCCGTGCAAGAGCTCGTGCCGCGCTTTCCGCACGTCGTCGTCACGCGCACGTTCTCCAAGGCGCAAGGTCTGGCCGGCATCCGCGCCGGCTATGCGATCGGGTCTCCGGAGGTGATCACCTCGATCGACAAGACGTTGTTCCCGTTCGCCGTCAACGCCCTGGCCCAAGCCGCGGCAATCGCCGCGATCGACGCCGCCGACGAGATCGAGGCCCGAGTCGTTCAGATCAAGAGCGAACGAAGTCGCGTCGTCGCCGAGCTCATGGCCGCCGGCTGGCAGTTGCCCGACGCCCAGGCCAACTTCGTCTACCTGCCGATCGGCGAGCGCACCGACGAGGTCTATCTCGAGCTGGAACGTCGTGGGGTCGTCACCAGGCCGTTCACCAACGAGGGAATCCGGGTCACCATCTCGACGCCCGCCGAGAACGATCGCTTCCTCCACACGCTGGCCGAGGTCTTCAAGCCGACGTAGCGATGCGGCTCAGCTCATCAGGGACGCCAACGACCAGATCGCGGCAACGAGACCGACTCCACCCATCACGATGGTCCGCCACAGCGGTGCCTTGGGCAGGTCACCTTCCTTCGGCGGGGGCGGTTTGATCAGGGCCATCAGATTGCCGGCGAAGAGCGCGCCACCGAGGGCGAGGATGAGCCACGCCAGGAGGTCGTCGCCGAGGAACACCTCGTCAGTCTGGCGGCGAGCTGAACGCTCTTGGTAATCGCTGATCGTCACACGCCGCGTGCCGCGTTGCCGAACTTGGTGTACTGGCCACGGAAGACCAGGCGTACCGTGCCCGTCGGCCCCGAGCGGTGCTTGGCGATGATCACCTCGGCCATCGCCTTGTCGGTCGACTCCTTGTTGTAGACCTCGTCGCGGTACAGAAACATGACGACGTCGGCGTCTTGCTCGAGCGAGTTGTGGGCAACGATCCCGTTGGCGACGAAGTTGTGGTGCGGTTCGACCGTGGCGTCGAACACCTCCATCTCCCCCAGTGGGGCGATGTCGATGATGCGGTCCCACAGCACCTCGCTGCTGGCCAGGTCGGACAACCATTGATCCCCCGTGGCGGCGGCGACACGCTGCAGGCGGGTCCGCGAACACCCCGACTTGAACAGGATCGAGTCGCAGTACGACACGCCGATCGCCGCGGCGAGGTCGTCGGTCGACATCGCTGCCATCGGCAGCGCCTTGTCGCGCACGTGGTTCCAGACCTGCTTCGGGATCGCGTCGACGCTCGGGCTGAAACGGGCCGTGGCGAGATGGGCGCCGACGGCGAGAGCCTCGACACGCACCCAGCCGTCGATGGTCAGGAACGGATGGTTGGCGCTGGCGTCGATGCTGCGGCCAGAGGCGAACTTGAGCCGGTACACCGTTTTGACACCGCTCGAGAACGCCGCTGTGACTGTGCCTTTGACCATGCGGTAGCGCTCGTCGAGCGACCACACCGGAACGCCGGTCGCGCCCGACTCGACCAGTTCTCCGAGGGTGATCTCCTCGTCGGTGTCGGCGCGCACGAGTCGCGTGTCGGCGGTGAGGCAGCCCGACTCGCGGAGGTCGGAGAGCATCGGCCGTTTGTCGCCACGGGTCTCCAGGTTTCGGCTCAACTGACTGAGCGCCACGATCGGCACCTCCAGCTCACGGGCGAGGATCTTCAAGCCACGGCTGATCTCGCTGACCTCCAACTGGCGATTCTCGGCCGTGGCCCCGCCGCTCATCAACTGCAAGTAGTCGATGACGATCAGCGCCAGACCCTGGCGAGCTTTCATCCGCCGCGCCTTGGCGCGGATCTCCATCACCGTGACGCGCGGGTTGTCATCGAGGAACATCGGCACGTCGAGGCGGTTGATGGCCCGGCCGATCTTCGTCCAGTCCGCCTCGACCAACCGCCCGGTGCGCAGCTTCTGCGAGTCGACCTCGGCCTCACTGGACAAGATGCGTTGCGTCAGCTCGGCGTGACCCATCTCCAACGAGAAGATCAGCACCGGCCGCCGCGTCGTCTGGGCGACATGAGCGGCGATGCCGAGACCAAGACTGGTCTTGCCCATCGCCGGACGAGCGCCGATGATGTTCAACGTCGACGGTTGCAATCCGGAGAGCAGCTCGTCGAGATCGTTGAAGCCGGTCGCCGTGCCGGTGATGATGTCGCCGCGCTCGAACGTCTCCTGCAACTTGTCCATGGCCAACGGCAACAGATCGCTGAGCGATCGGACCGTCGTCATCTTCACTCGCTCTTCGGCGACTTCGAAGACCTTCGTCTCCGCTTCGTCGAGCGCTTTGGTGACATCGTCGGGCTCGAGATAGGCGATCTCGGCGATGTCGCCGGCCACCCCGATCAGACGGCGCAGCATCGCCGTGTCTTGCACGATCTTGGCGTAGCGCGACGCGTTGGAGATCGCCGGCGTCGCGTTCTGCAACTCCAGCAA
>DATBKA010000738.1:0-1814 GCA_036556105.1 Ilumatobacteraceae bacterium
CGCCGGCTGCAGGGGTATATCGATGCCGTTGCCAGTCGATGAGGAGCACCGCCGCGGCCAGCAGTGCCATCGCCAAGGCGACCCACTGGTTGACGCGCAGACCGGCGAACGTGTGCGCCGGATCGATGCGCAGCGACTCGATCCAGAACCGGCCCGACCCGTAGCCGAGGAGGTAGACGAAGAACAGCCGCCCAGGCCGCAGGCGGTAGCGACGGTCGATCCACAGCAGGAACCCGCAGAGGGCGAAGTTCCACAGCGACTCGTAGAGGAACGCCGGATGGAACGTGGTGTTCGCCGCGTACCCCACCGGAACCTTGCCGGGCGACAACTTCAATCCCCAGGGCAGGTCAGTGGGCTTCCCGAACAGCTCCTGGTTCCACCAGTTGCCCCACCGCCCGATCGCTTGCGCGAGCGGCAACGTCGGTGTTCCGGCGGTGAGCCCGACGACCGGCGAGATGCCTCGCCGCTTGAACGCCCACAGCGCGGCAACGGTGCCGAACACGATCCCGCCTGGGATGCCGAGGCCACCTCGCCAGATCTGCGGGATGCGCGCCAGGTCGTGCTTGAACAGCTCCCAATCGGTGACGACGTGATAGAGCCGCGAACCGATCACACCGGCGACGACCGCCCACACGGCGACCGAACTGGCATCTTCGCGGGTCCCCGCGCCGCTGGCTTCAAGTCGGCGACCGAGCAGCCAGACGGCGGCGAGCACGCCGAGGGCGATCATCAACCCGTAGGCGTGGATCGACAACGGCCCGATGGAGAGCTCGCCGCTCGATGGGCTGGGAATGCTGGCGACGACGGCGATCATCGGCTGGCGACGACTCGCGTGGCGAACTCGGTCGTCGCCTCCACGATCAACTCCTTGTCGTAGTCCTGCGTAGCCACGTGGTAGCTGCGCTCCAGCGTGATCCGCTGCGCGGGACCGCCGTAGTGATCGGCGAGAAACTCGGCATGCGCCGGCTCGACGACGTGGTCTTGCGGAGAGTTCATCAGCAGCAACGGGATGTGCATGGTCGCGTATTCGCGACTCAGCGGTTCCACACCGTCGAGCAGCATCGACAGCAGCGGCTCGACCGGCGTGCCCTCGTACGCACTCTCCTTGACCTCGGGGTCGGCGATGTCGCTGCCGATGCCGGGGAGCACAGGTGTACCACCGGCGGCCAGCCCGCGCAGCATCTCGACGATCTCCGGGGTCTGCGGCTGCGTGACGGGGTTGATGCACACCAGGCCGTCGATCTCGGGATGGTCAGCACCGACTCGCAGCGTGAGGGCACCTCCCATGCTCAAGCCGACGACGACGACGTGCGCGGCGCGGCTGCGCAACCGTTGGTATGCGGCCTCCGCCTCGCCCGCCCAGTCGGACCACCGCGTCGGCAACAGGTCGTCGACGACGGTGCCGTGCCCCGGCAACCGGGGCAGCTCGACGTGGAAGTTCTTGGCGGCGAGCGCCTCGGCGACACCGCGCATCGAAGATGGGTTGCCGGTGAACCCGTGGAGCACGAGCGCACCACGGTCGCCGTCGCCGACATGGGACCACGGCTCAGCGCCGGGCAGGATCGAGGAGGTCATGGCGAGGATTATGGCAGCAGGTCACTCGTACGGGTCGTTCGCGCTCAGCGGTTCTTCCCACCAATCGGCCGGCACGTCGTGCGCCTGCCACTCGGGGAAGGGATAGATGCAGTTCACCGGGCATGCGGGCAGGCACTTGTCGCAGCCACTGCACAGCTCGGGAATGATGATCACGTCCGGTCCGTGGTTGAAGATCGCCCCGAACTGCGGCGGACAGTGGCGCAGGCAGGCATCGCAGT
>DATBKA010000739.1:0-11590 GCA_036556105.1 Ilumatobacteraceae bacterium
CGACCGTCGTCACTTCCGGCGCGTGCTCGATCGGATGGGCCTCATCCAGATCGACTCCGTCAATGTCTTGGTGCGCAGCCAGGAACTGCCGTTGTTCGCCCGCCTCGGCCCGCACCCGCGGACGATCATCGACGATGCCACGAACGCCGGCGAACTGTTCGAGTACTGGGTGCACGAGGCGTCGCACGTCGACATGGCTCACTACCACCTTCATCGGTGGCGGATGAGTCGTGAGCACAAGTGGGACAGGTACTTCGGGCTGAACAACCGGCGACCCAGCTACATTGAGGATGTCTACCGGCGGATCGTCGACGATGGCCCGGTCGCGGCGGGCGACTTGTCCGAGCGCGTCGGCAAGAAGGGCACGTGGTGGGATTGGGACGACGCCAAGGTGGCGTTGGAGTACCTGTTCTGGAAGGGGCGGCTCACCGCCCGCCGTCGCCGCGGCGACTTCGCCCGCATCTACGACCTCACTGAACGAGTCATTCCTGCGGACGTTCTGGCGCGTCCCGCTCCATCGGAGCGCGAGGCCCGCAAGGAGTTGCTCGCCTTGGCCGGGCGACACCACGGCATCGGTACGTTCGCTGATCTCACCGACTACCACAGGCAAGGCAACCAGTTCTGCAAGCCACTCATCGCGGAGCTCGTCGAGGAAGGCGTCCTCCGCCAGGTGCAGGTCGAAGGCTGGAAGCAACCGGCGTACCTGCATCGCGACGCGAGGATCCCGCGGCGGGTCAACGCCTGCACCGTGTTGAGTCCATTCGATCCCGTCGTGTGGAACCGAGACCGGGCCCACCGCCTGTTCGGGTTCCACTATCGGATCGAGATCTACACCCCGCAGCCGAAACGGATCTACGGCTACTACGTGCTGCCGATCCTGTGGGGCGACGACGTCGTCGGCCGCCTCGACATGAAGTCCGATCGGCAGGGCGGGGCGCTGCTGGTCCAAGGAGCGTTCACCGAGCCCGGTGTGCCGGCGGGTCAGCTGGCCGACGATCTTGCTCCCGAGCTGCACGCGATGGCGCGCTGGCTCGGTCTCGAGCGGATCGAAGTCGGGAGCCGCGGCGACCTGGCCTCCACCCTTCGCGCAGCAGTGGATCACTACGCTCGTCGTTGATGTCGGATCCCCAACCGTGGTTGCCGCCTGAGCGCCTGCCTCGTTGGGTCTGGAAGGCCGTCGCCATCTTCTGGCTCGGGTGGATCGTCGCCATCGTCACTCGATCCGTGTGGTCGAGCCTGTCGGCGCTGTTCGTCCTGCTACTGGTGTCGTTGTTCCTGTCACTGGCCATCGAACCCGGTGTCAATCGATTGGCGGCTCGCGGCTGGCGACGTGGGGCCGCGACCGGGGTGATCCTGGTCGGGGTCTTCCTCGGCTTCTTGATCTTCGTCGTCGCCATCGGCACGCTCGTCGGCCAGCAGATCGCCGAGCTGCTCGGCAACTCGGAGAAATACGTCAATCGCACGGTCAACTTCATCAACGACACGTTCGACTCCCACATCAAGGCGTCGAAGGTCATCGAGGCGATCAACGACCCCGAAGGGCGAGTGCAGCGCTTCATCCGCAGTCAGCAAGGCAAGGTCGTCGACCTGTCCGTCGCCGCCCTCGGCGTGCTCGTCAAGGGTCTGTCGGTGATGCTGTTCACGTTCTATCTCGTTGCCGACGGACCGAAGTTGCGGCGCGTGATCTGCAGCCGGCTCCGGCCGGATCGCCAACGCCGCGTGCTCAGCGGGTGGGAGCTGGCGATCGACAAGACCGGCGGATATCTCTATTCACGAGCGTTGCTCGCCGGCCTGTCGGCGTTCTTCCACTGGATCCTCTTCCAGGCGATCGGCATCCAGGCACCGGTGGCGATGGCGCTGTGGGTCGGCCTGATCAGTCAGTTCCTGCCGGTCGTCGGCACGTACATCGCCGGTGCACTGCCGATCCTCGTCCAGTTCGTCGATTCGCCGCCCAAGGCGCTGCTCATCCTGATCTTCGTGATCATCTACCAACAGGTGGAGAACTACCTCCTGCTGCCTCGCATCACCGCCCGCACCATGGACCTGCACCCTGCGATCGCCTTCGGTTCGGCGATCGCAGGCGGGGCCGTGCTCGGCGCGGTGGGTGCCCTGCTGGCCATCCCCGCCGCGGCGATGGCACAAGCGGTGCTGAGCAATGTCGGTGAGCGACACGAGGTCATCGACAGCCATCTGACCTCGATGAAGCCGCGCCGCCGACCATCGCGCCGATCACGCGACAGGCCTCCACAGAGCACCGAATCCGATGGCAGCCCCTGACGGGTTCGTGCCCGTCGCGATCACGAGTCGCAACGGTTTCGACGAGTCGGTCCACTTCGGCGCAGTCGTCGGGATCTCCTCGTCGGGCGAGGTCACGTTCGCGCTGGGCGACCCCGCCACCGACGTCTACCCGCGATCGTGCAACAAGCCGATGCAGGCAGTGGCGATGCTGCGCGCCGGGTTGCAGCTTCCCCTGGATCTGCTCGCGTTGGTGTGCGCCAGTCACGATGGCACCCCGGCGCACCTCGATTGCGTCCGCCGCATCCTGGCCACGGTGGGCTTCGACGAGAGCGCGCTCGCCAACACGCCCGGCCTGCCGCTCGACGAGGTCTCCGCCGAGGCGGTGGTCCGCAACGGGGGAGGTCGGTCGCCGATCCAGATGAACTGCAGCGGCAAGCACAGCGGCATGGTCGTCACCAGCGCGATCAACGACTGGCCGACCGACGCCGACTACCTGGATCCGGATCATCCGCTGCAGCGACGCATCACCGACGAGATCGCCGAGCTGACGGGCGAGTCGCCGGTGCACATCGGCGTCGACGGGTGTGGCGCGCCCGCCCACGCGTTCTCCCTGCTCGGTCTGGCGCGGGGCTTTCGCGCGTTGGCCAGCGGTAAGGCAGGCGAGACCGGCCAGACCGTCTACCGAAGCATGACCTCATATCCCGAGCTGGTCGGTGGTCAGCGACGGGACGTGACGATGTTCATGCGCCATGTCCCGGGTCTGGTGGCCAAAGACGGCGCCGAGGGAGTCTTCGCCGCAGCGCTGCCGGACGGCCGTGCCGTGGCGGTGAAGATCGCCGACGGTGGCGGTCGCGCCTGCGCTCCCGTGCTGGTGGCAGCACTCCGGGCCATCGGTGTCGACACGTCCGCGGTCGAAGCGCACGTCGTCCAACCGGTGATGGGTCACGGTCACCGCGTTGGCGAAGTTCGCGCCATCGGCCCGTAAGGTGCGGCCGTGAACCCGATCCCGTTCGTGACGCTCGACGATCCGGCGTACGGCCACGCGGTGCAGCTCTCACCGCTGGTGCGACGAGTGATCGCCGACAACCCGTCGAAGTACACCTACCGCGGCACGGGCACCTACATCATCGGCCACGACGACGTCGCCGTCATCGACCCCGGCCCCGAGCTCGATTCGCACCGCGATGCCTTGAATGCTGCGATCGGGTCCGCCCACGTGCGCGCCATCCTCGTGACGCACTGTCACTCCGATCACTCACCGCTGGCGGCGTGGCTCAAGTCGGAGACGGGAGCGCCGACGTTCGCCTACGGCCCGCATGGCGTCGTCGACAACGACCTCGACATCGACGACGCGATCGAGGAAGGCGTCACTCTCGAAGAGACCACCGATACCGACTTCGACCCCGACGTGCGCGTCGGAGACGGCGAGGTGGTGGCGATGGGCGACGGGTGGACGATTCGCGGCGTGTACACACCGGGTCACACGTCGAACCACATGTGCTTCGCGCTCGACGAGGAACGCTCGTTGTTCACCGGCGATCACATCATGGGTTGGAGCACCACGGTCGTGTCCCCACCTGACGGCGACATGCGCTCCTACATCGAGTCGTTGCGCAAGGTGATCGGTCGCGACGACGCGTCGCTGTGGCCGACGCACGGCGCGCCGGTGATGTCGCCGCGTCCGTTCCTGCAGGCGTTCCTCGATCATCGCCTGGCGCGTGAAGCGCAGGTGCTCGGCGCGGTGCGCCGCGGCCTGTCGCAGATCGACGCGATCGTGAAGGTCTTGTACGCCGACGTGCGCGAGGAGCTGCACAAAGCGGCGGGTCGCAGCGTGCTCTCCCACCTGATCAAGCTCGTTCAGGACGGCGAGGTCGTCGTCGAGGGCAAGCTCGGACCCGCGGCGAGCTATGTGAGCGTGTGAACCCCCGGCCTGCTCAGGCGAACTGATCGAGGATGCTCGACTCGGTGATGCGATCCAGGGTGACCTTGACCGCCGTCGCCAACGCCTCGTCGACGCCGTCGACCTCGGCGAGTTCGGCGATCGATGCCTCTTGCAACTTGGTGAGGTCGCCGAAGTGATCGACGATCGCGTTGGCGGTGGTGGCGGAGATACCTGGCACGCGTGACAGCAGGCGCAGCCCACGCGGCGATGCGGGCGAGTCGCCGTGCATCCCGTGCCCGGCCCAGTTGTTGGCGATCATCGGATAGTCGGCCAACACCAGCTCGAGTTCGTGGTTGATCTCGCCATAGACCTCGTCGACCTGCAACCGCAGCAGCCGTGCGTCGACGCCCAACTCGACGATCATCGTCTCGATCTCCGCGGAGATGCGTCGCACCATCTCGCCGCGTTGCACCACCGAGGCGACGTCGCGGACCGTGGCCATGCCTTCCAGCTCGACGGCGGTGAGGTTCTCCAACGTGTCGTCGAGTCGTTGGCGGTAGCGCTCGAGTGTCTGCAGCGCCTGGTTGGCGCGATCAACGAGGCGGCCGATGTCTTGCAGCTGGTGCTTCATGCCGCCGGCGTAGACCGTGATGACGCCCATCTCCTCGCTGACACTGACCACCGGGACGGGGATCGATCGGGCGACGCGTTCGGCCGTGCGATGCCTGGTGCCGGTCTCGCTGGTGGGCACGGATGGATCGGGCACCAGGTGCACGTTGGCCCGTGCCAAGCGTTGCCCGCGTGAGCCGAGGATGATCGCACCGTCCATCTTGGCCAGCTCGCTGAGCCGTTGCGGACTGAACGGAGCGTCGAGATGGAACCCGCCGGTGCAGATCGCCAGCACGTCGGGACCGTCGCCCAACACGAGCAGCGCGCCCATCTTGGCGCGCACGATGCGTTCGATCCCGTCGCGGAGCGGAGTGCCCGGAGCGATGGTGGCCAAGGCTCCGTGCAAGGCGTCGGTGGGCGGACCGGACGTCGTCATGCACGGATTCTACGTGCATCGCCCGCTCCAGAGGCCCGCCGCGTCCAAACCCTCGGCGACCGTGGCAACTCTGGTCAGTGAGATGCCGTCAACTCCGTTGGCCGAGTTGGCGGGCACGATGGCCC
Organism: Ilumatobacteraceae bacterium; assembly: GCA_036556105.1. GTDB lineage: Bacteria > Actinomycetota > Acidimicrobiia > Acidimicrobiales > Ilumatobacteraceae > JAENVT01. The sequence goes on from DATBKA010000739.1 coordinate 5,291, forward strand.
GGGTGAAGCCGAGCCGCGCTGCCTCGGCGAGACGTCGCCCGGCGTGACCGACCTGGCGCACCTCGCCGGCCAACCCCACCTCACCGAACGAGATGACGTCGGGTGGCAGCGGTGTGCCGGCCAGCGAGCTGACAATGGCCAGGCACATCGGCAGGTCGCTGCCCGGCTCGGTGAGGCGGACACCGCCCACCGCAGAGGCGAACACTTCGTGCTGGCTGATGGGCACGCCGGCCCGTCGCTCGAGCACCGCGAGCAGCAAGGCCAGCCGGCCCGGGTCGAGACCCTGGGCGCTGCGCCGTGCTGGGACGCCGGGAGTACCGGGGTTGGTCAACGCCTGGACCTCGACGAGCAGTGGGCGGTGGCCTTCCAACGTCGGCGCGACCGCGGACCCGGCGACACCCGGGCGCCGGTCGGAGAGAAACAGGCTGCTGGCGTCGGGCACCGCCGCCAGCCCGCGCTCGACCATCTCGAAGACGCCGAGCTCGTTGGTGGAACCGAAGCGATGCTTGACCGCGCGCAGCAGCCGAAGCGAGTGGTGGCGATCGCCTTCGAAGCTGAGCACGGTGTCGACTACGTGCTCGAGCACCCGCGGGCCGGCCAGCCCACCGTCCTTGGTGACGTGGCCGACGAGCACGATCGGAACGCCGCGGCGTTTCGCTTCGACGACGAGGCGGTGTGCGCAGCCGCGAACCTGCACCACACTGCCGGGTGCGGAGCCGAGCTCGGGGTCGGCCATCGACTGAATGCTGTCGATGACGACGAGCTGCGGTTGCACTGCATCGAAGGCGGCGACGGCATGGCTGAGTGACGTCTCGGCCAGCAACCACAGGTGTGCGGAGAGCGCGCCGAGGCGTTCGGCGCGCAGCCGCACTTGCTGGGCGCTCTCCTCGGCGCTGATGTACAGCGCCCGCTGCGGCCACGACGCCGTCAGCTGCAGGAGCAACGTGCTCTTGCCGATGCCGGGCTCGCCGGCCACCAACGTGACCGACCCGGCGACGAGCCCACCGCCGAGCACACGATCGAGCTCGTCGATCCCCGTCGACTGCGGCCCGCCCTCGATCGTCTCCACCTCGGCGATCGGCACAGCCGAGCTCGTCGGTGCGCCTCCGATCATCGCCACGAGGTCGGGCTCGGGTGCCTCGACGTCTTCGACGAGGGAGTTCCAGACCGCGCACGACGAACAGCGCCCGGACCACTGCGGATGAGCCGCGCCGCATTCGCTGCAGCGGTACACGAGGCGAAGTTTGGTCATGTGCGGCACGGTACCGAGGGGGTGTCACACGGGTCGCGGCGGCCTCCGTCGAGCGCGGCGATTGCGTTGCCGAACGACCCAGGCAATGAACGCGGCGGCGATGACGCACCACGTCACGAGGGCGACCAGGGCGACTGTGGCGGCGACTCCCCAGATCTTGGCCGTGCCGTGGTCGTCGACGGCGGTGGCGGCGAGATCGACGTGTGAGCCGTCGAGCGGCACCACCCATGACACGGCCCCGGAGCTCACCTCGCCGTTCGGTGACGTGATCTTTCCAGGGAGCACGGCGCGAATGGTGACGCCAACCGCCTCGGACGGACTGGTGCTGGAGGCATCGACCTGCTCGGCGTACGGAGTGGCGCCGACCGCGCCGAGCACCTCCGGATCGGCGAATGCCGCCAACCCGTCGATCCGCAGCGTGCCGGTCAACGTCACCGTCGTGCCCGAGTCGGCGACGGTTCGACCGACGACGACGTCGTGCATCGGGCCGCCGCTGCCGTTGATCGAGCGCAGCAACGCTGTCGCCTCCTGCGGGTTGGCGAACTCGTGGGTGAGGACCGCGCTCAAGCCACCGTCGCCCGCCTCGGTGGGCCCGGTCACGGTCCAACCGGCGGCCTTGGCGTCGTCGAAGCGCAAATCGTCGGCGAGCCCCGGCGCTTGGCTGACGACTCCCGCGTCGGCCACGGCCGTGAGCGTGATCGTGCCGCTGCCATCGTCTTTGACCGCGATCTCGACGGTGGCGTCGATGTGGCAGGCGGAGAGCAGCAGCGCGGCGATCACGACGAGGGCCCTGCGCATAGTGTCCCGATTGTGGCATGTGGAACCGGGCGGCGACCGGAGGTGTCCAGTCACCGAAGTCGTCGACCATGACCACCGAACGAATCGAGCCGTCCGACACGGATCTCGTCCTTCGCGCTCGTGCGGGGGACACCGCCGCTTTTGGCGCGCTCGTGCGCAGGCACCAAACGGCCGCACTCCGGCTGGCCGCGGTGATCAGTGGGTCGGCCGACGACGCTGCCGACATTGCCCAGGAGGCCCTGGTGAAAGCGCACCGATCGCTCGCAAAGCTGTCCGACCCGGCGACGGTCCGGTCATGGCTGCTGCGCATCGTCGCCAATGAGGCAAAGAACCACCTCCGCGGTCGGGATCGCCGTCGCCAGCGCGAGCAACGCTTCGGATCGTGGGCCGTCTCGCCTCCCATCGACCCTGAGGCAACGATGCTCGACGACGAGGCAGCGCGCAGTCTGGCGGCGGCCTTGGGCCGGCTCGCGGCGAGGCATCGCCAGGTGCTTGCGTACCGCTACTTCGCCGGACTCTCGGAGGCGGAGACCGCGCAGGCCATGGGTGTTGCTCCCGGCACGGTCAAGTCACGGACGGCGCGAGCTCTCGGTCAACTGCGCGGTGTGTTGGAGGAGGCGTGATGGAGCTCGAACGGGCCTTGCTCGAACTGGCGCAACGGATCGACATCGCCGACGCCGACTGGCTGGCTGACGATGTGCTGCGGCAACTGTCGGAGCCGCCGCCGCGCCGTCAGCCGCGTGTCGCCGTTGCGTGGGTTGCCGTGGCCGTCTGCGTGACGGTGTTGGCCGTCGTGGCCGTGCTGCCCGGTCCTCGTCACGCCGTCGCCCGGTGGCTGGGATTCGACAGCGTCAGCATCGAGCCGGGCGTCACGACGCCGACGACCGCGCCGACACCGCCCACATCGCCGACTGGATCAACGGCAGGCGCGCCAACGACGACCTTGTTCACACCACCGGACATCGACCTCGGTGCCGAGGTGTCCCTCGCCGAGGCGATGGCGACGACCGGCCTCCCGGACCCGACTCCGAAGCTGCTCGGACGAGCGCAGTCCGTTCACGTGTTGCGACCTCCCGATTCAGGTCAGATCATGCTGCTCTACGCACCCTCCGCAACCACGCCGCAGTCCGCCGTCACCGGCGTCGGCGCGCTCGTGTCGGTGATGCCGGCACGTCTCGACGAAGGCATGTTCCGCAAGATGCTCGGTGAGACGGCGACGGCGCAATCGGTGGATGTCGGTGGCGATCAGGGCTTCTGGATCGAAGGAAAGCCGCACCAGTTGGTGTTCGAGTTCAACGACGGCACGTTCGATCAAGACACCCTCCGCCTGGCCACCAACACGTTGATCTGGCAGCACGGCGACCTCGTCTATCGCCTCGAGGCCGACATCGACCTGTCGACGGCGTTGCTCATCGCCCGGTCGATCTGAGCCGGGAACGGTCCAGGCGGCGACGGTGTCTGGCTGGCATGAGGAAGACCGTCGTCGTAGCCGTCTTGGTGCTCGTGTCATGTGGGGGCTCGACTCCGTCATCCACGCTGGAGGGTCCGTCGGACACGGCGACCACGAAGTCGGCGTCGACCACACCCGTCGAGGTTGCGACGACCGTCGCCCAGCCGATCAAGGACGAGCAAGCGGCGTTCCCCGCTCGTCTCGCCCTGACCACGAAGGACAGCGAGATCGTCACGTTCTCGCCGAACGTCGAACCGGTGTCGACGTGGGGTGTGGTCGCTCCCACCGGCAAGGTCGCGGCGACCACGGTGTTCGCCGACGGCAAGACCACGATCAGATGGCACGACTTGATGACCGATGCGATCACCGCCGAGGTCACGATCGACGGAGAGTTCCGGGCGACCGCCGTCGAGCAAGGCGGCAAGATCGTCGCCCTCATCGATCCAGCTGATGGGAGCACGACCGTCGTACTGGCCACACCGGAGCAAGGCGAGATGCGTCGTTGGACGTTCCCAACCGTCGTCGTGCCCGAAGCGTTCGCCAACGCATTCGCGCCGGAGGGAAACGGGTTGCCGATCGGAGTGTTCGTGATCGAGTACCTCGCCGCCGACACGTATCGCGTCAGGGTGATCGACACCGCCAGCGGGCAGTTGGGGTTGCCACTCAACCTGCGCGACAAGAGCCAGACCGTCGACGAGGTGATGACCGCCGTCAGCCGCACAGCGGTCTTCGAGCCGATGCACCAGCTGTTGTTCACCCTCTACCAGGACGCCACCGAAGGTGGCGAAGACCTCGGTGCGTTCATCCACACGCTCGGCCTGATCAACGGGGTGTGGTGCCTCGACGTGCCTCCCTCGCTGGGCCTCGCCGACCACCCTGGTGCGCTCGCCGTCAGCCCGGGTGGCGAGCGGCTCTATGCCGCGTCGAGCACGGGAGGAGTGGCGATGTTCGTGATCAACGACCTCACCGACTTCTCTGCGGACATGCCCGTGGCGCGCCAGACGGCACACCTCGACGCCAAGGCGAGTCGCGTCGCCATCGGTGCGTCCGCTCGCGAGGTGGTCGTCGCCCTCGACGGCACGATCTATCGGCTCGATCCGATCACACTGGCAGTGCGTGACTCGTTCGCCTGGGACATGAGCGTCGAGGCGCTGACCGTATTGGCCGACGACAACATCGTTCTCGCCGGCACGGGCCGGATGACGATGGTGTCACCGGACGAGCACCTGCTCGCCCAGCGCGTTCTTCCGGCGCTGACCGAAGAGGTGACACGACTCGCGGTCGTGAACTGAGCCTCAGTCGTTGGGGATGGTCGGCTCTGGCGCCTCAGGCGCGACCGTGGCCGCCAGTTCCACTGCTGCCGGAGGCATGAAGCCTTCGACCGAGGAGAACTTGAGTCGCTTGTCGCCGGGCTTGTCGGGATCGTCCTCGGTGTCGACGACGATGATCTCGCCGGCGCGGAACTCCTTGAAGAGGATCTTCTCGCTGAGCACGTCTTCGATGAGGCGCTGAATCGCCCTGCGCAACGGCCGCGCCCCGAGCTGCGGGTCGTAGCCGCGATCGGCGAGCAACTCCTTGGCGTTCTGGGTGAGCTCGATGCCCAAGCCCTGACCTTCGAGCTGACCGGTGAGGCGCTTGGTCATCAGGTCGACCATCTGGATGACTTCGTCGCGAGCCAGTTCGTGGAAGACGATGACCTCGTCGATGCGGTTCAGGAACTCCGGACGGAAATGAGTCTTCAAGGCTTCGTTGACCTTGTCCTTCATCCGCTCGTAGCTCATCGCCGAGTCGATCTTGGTGAAGCCGACGTTGGCCTTGCGCAGATCGGCGGTGCCGAGGTTGCTGGTCATGATCAGCACCGTGTTGCGGAAGTCGACGGTGCGACCCTGGCTGTCGGTGAGACGACCCTCTTCCAGGATCTGCAGCAGCGTGTTGAACACGTCGGGGTGGGCCTTTTCGATCTCGTCGAACAAGACGACGCTGAACGGCTTGCGGCGCACCGCTTCGGTGAGCTGGCCGCCCTCTTCGTAGCCGACGTATCCCGGAGGGGCACCGACCAGACGGCTGACCGTGTGCTTCTCCATGTACTCGCTCATGTCGAGGGCGATCAGCGAGCTCTCGTCGCCGAACAGGAACTCGGCCAGCGTCTTGGCCAGCTCGGTCTTGCCGACGCCGGTGGGGCCGAGGAAGATGAACGAGCCGCTGGGACGCTTGGGGTCCTTGAGGCCGGCGCGGGTGCGGCGCACGCTCTGGCTGACCGCCTTGATCGCGTTCTCCTGGCCGATGATCCGCTTGTGCAGCTCGAACTCCATGTTGATGAGCTTGGCGGTCTCTTCCTCGGTGAGCTTGTAGACGGGGATGCCCGTCCAGATGCTGAGCACCTCGGCGATCGCCTCTTCGTCGACTTCGTCGAACAGGTCGACACCGCTGGCCTTGACCTCGGTCTCCTTGATCGCCTTCTCGTCGAGCAGCGCCTTCTCCTGGTCGCGCAACCGGCCGGCTTCCTCGAACTGCTGCTCCTCGACGGCGCGCTTCTTCGACTCTTGCACGTCGGTGAGCTTGCGCTCGATCTCCTTGAGGTCCGGCGGCGTGCCCATGCGCTTGATGCGCAGACGGCTGCCGGCCTCGTCGATGAGGTCGATGGCCTTGTCGGGCAGATGACGGTCGCTGATGTAGCGATCGGCGAGGTTGGCCGCGGCGACGATGGCCTGATCGGTGATGGTGACCCGGTGATGCGCCTCGTACTTCTCGCGCACTCCCTTCAAGATCTCGATGGTGTGCGACAGCGTCGGCTCTTCGA
>DATBKA010000740.1:0-3904 GCA_036556105.1 Ilumatobacteraceae bacterium
GCTCGGCGCCGAGGGAGAGATGGTGTCGACCGATGAGGGGCTGCGCGAAACGACACTCGAGTCGCTGGCGAAGTTGAAGCCGGTGTTCCGCACCGAGGAAGAAGGCGGCCGGGTCACCGCCGGCAACTCGTCGCAGATCACCGACGGTGCTGCGGCGCTGCTGATCATGAGTGAGGAGAAAGCTGCCGCGCTCGGTCTCACCCCACGCGCCCGGTTCGTCAACTTCGCCCTGGCCGGTGCCGACCCGCGGATCATGCTGACCGCGCCGATCCCCGCCACGGAAAAGGTGCTCGCTCGTGCCGGCATGTCGATCGACGACATCGACCTGATCGAGATCAACGAGGCGTTCGCGTCCGTCGTCCTCGCCTGGGAAAAAGAGCTCCACCCGGACATGGAGCGAGTCAACGTCAACGGTGGGGCGATCGCGCTCGGTCACCCACTCGGAGCATCCGGGGCGCGGCTGATGACCACCTTGCTGAACGAGTTGGAGCGCACCGGCGGCCGCTTCGGGTTGCAGACGATGTGCGAGGGCGGCGGCATGGCCAACGCGACGATCATCGAACGCCTCGGCTGACACCGCTCGCCGACCGGCGTCTCGCGCCGGTTGACCTGCAGACTTGACAGGAAAGTCGCACCGATAGCCTGAGGATGATGCCGGCGCTGTCGACGATCCTGTGGGTGCTCGCCGGCCTGGTCATCGCCACAGTCCTGTGGAAAAGCGGTATTGGCCTGCTGCGCAGCTTCAGCGCACCGCCACCCGAACCTCCACCGACGGGTCAGTTGCGCAAAGTGAACGTCAGGTATCGCTGCAGCGTGTGCGGCCTGGAAATCAAGCTCACGCTGGCGCCGGACGAGGACCCGCCGCCGCCTCGGCATTGCCTGGAAGACATGGAGATTGTCGCCCCACTGTATGACTGATCCTCCACAGGCTGTGGATAACCATGTGCGGAAACTACACAGATGTGAGTTGTCTCAAGAATTCGTCAACGCCACTTGGTGGCCACCCACAGGCCTCCGAGCAGGAACGCCAACCCCACCAGAACCGGCGTGTTGGTGTTGTCCCAGATGACGTAGCGGGACAGGATCGCCAGCACCCCGATGCCGAGCAGCACCAACATCAGGATCGGTACCCAACGCGGGCTTTCGTAGAACTCCTTGGGCGTCGGCGGGGTGTAGCGCGATGACGCCGACACTCCGTTGGGCGACGAATGCGGCTCCGGGTGCATTGCCACCTGCCCCGGCCGCGTGCCCTTCGGGGTCACGCGACCTGATGTCTTGCGTTTCGGGGGAGCCACGGCGCAAGAGCATAGCGAAACAACACATTCGACACGACCGGCGGCGCTGAGCCACGCTGTGCGGGTGACGGCACAGCGGGTTCTGGTCATCGACAGCTACGACAGCTTCGTCTACAACCTCGTCCAGTACCTCGGCGAGCTCGGTGCCGAGCCGATGGTCGTGCGCAACGATCAGCTCACGATCGAGGAGGCGGTCGCCGTCGAGCCCGACGCCGTGCTGTTGTCTCCGGGCCCGGGTCGCCCCGAGGACGCCGGCATCATCTGCGCCGCAGTCCCGGCCTTCGCCGAGCGCGGCGTGCCGGTGCTCGGTGTGTGCCTCGGGCATCAAGCGATCGGTCACGTCTACGGCGGTTCGATCATCGGCGCGCCGACTCTGATGCACGGCAAGACGTCACCGATCGAGCATGACGGTGACGGTGTGTTCCGCGGCTTGCCGTCACCGTTGACAGGCACCCGCTATCACAGCTTGGTGATCGATCCGGCGAGCTTGCCAGCCTGTCTCGTGGTGACGGCGCGATCCGACGATGTCGTGATGGGCATTCGCCACCGCGACCTCCCGATCGAAGGTGTGCAGTTCCATCCGGAGAGCATCCTCACCGGCTGCGGTCACGATCTGCTGCGCAACTTCCTCGAAGGAGCGCTCGCTACGGCGTGACGGAGTCGGAGTCGCTGGCCGTGTTGGGGTTGGGGCCGTTGTCCGGCAGCCCGCTCGGCGGGCTGACGGTGACGCTGTTGCTGAGGGTCGCGCCGCTCGACATTGCGACCTTGCCGGTGACGGTGAAGGTGATCGACGCGTTGGTGGCCAATTCGCCGAGTGTGAAGTTGATCGGGCCGCCGGAGTAGCCCTGGATACACGGGCTGTTGTTGCTCAAGCGGCAGTCGACGGCGGTCAACCCGCTCGGAACCATCGAGATCTTCGCGCCCGTCGCCGTCGATGGCCCGTCGTTGCTGACGACGATCGTGTACGTGATCGTCGCCCCCGAGGCGACAGAGTCGGTGCCGTCGTCGATCGTGACCGTCAGGTCGGCCGATGGCGGCGTCGTCGTCGTGGTCGGCGGGATCGTGGTCGAGGTCGTGGTCGACGGCGGGACGGCAGCTTTTCCGACTTGGAGACGGACGCTCGTACCCGGCAGCACCATCTCCGTGGAGGGGATGCTCTGCGAGATGACGTGCCCGTCGTCGGGTGATCCGCTGGCGACCGTGACGTACTGCACGTTGGCGACCAGGCCTTTGGTGGTCAGCTGGTTGCGCGCCGCCTCCTCAGTCAGACCTTCGAGCACTCCGACGCGAACCTTGGCGGGCCCAGCTGAGACGATGAGGTTGATCGACGCACCTTTGGCGACCGGAGTGTTGAGCGGGGGATCAGTGCGCAACACCGTGTCGGCGGGAACGTCGGCGTTGGGTTCGCTGGTGATCGTGACCTTGAACGTGAACGGCTCGGCCTCGAGCTGCGCCTTGGCGGTCGCGCTCGGCAGGTTGGTCACGTCAGGAACGCTGACCTGATCGGGTGTCTGCGACACGGTGAGCACGACGACCGTTCCTTGCACTGCCGACTGGCCGAACGGAGGGTTGGTGCTCAACACGAGGCCCGGCTCCAGTGTGGAGTCGACGACGAACACCGTGTCGGGCGAGATGGTGAACCCGGCTCCGGTGAGGATGCTGGTCGCTTCCTCGACGGTCTTGCCCCTGACTTCGGGGATCGGCACCGGCGTCTTGATCGGGTTGTAGTTGACCTCGACCGCCGAGTCGCGCTGCACGGTGGTACCGGCGATCGGATCGGTGCTGACGACCGCACCTTCGACGGCGTCGGGTGTGGGTACCTCGTGCTTGTTGACGGTCAGCCCGGCGTCTTCGAGGGTCTGCGTCGCCACGTCGAGCTGCATCCCGACGACGTTGGGCAGTTCGAACGAGTTGGCCTTCTTGTCCTTGTCCTTCAACACGTTGAACAGGACGATGCCGCCGGCGACGAGGGCGAGCAGGACGATGAACGCAGCGATGCCGTACCAGTTGTTGCGACGCTTGGCGGCGCGCACCTGCTGCTGCATCGCGGTGCGCGCCATCACCGTGGTCGACGCGGCGACCGGAGCCACGCCGGTTCTGGGCAGGCTGCGTGTCACGCTTGCGGCTGCGCCGGTGTCGCCCGAGCGTGGTGCCATCGGGACCATCGCCGCCCCGGCGGCCGCCGCGCCCGCGACCGCGGCAAGCGCCAGCACCGGCTCGCCGGTGCGGTAGCGGCGCAGATCTTCACGGAGCAGGTCGGCGTTGGGGTAGCGCATGTTCGGGTCTTTGGCGAGCAGCTTGGCGACGATCGCCTCGAACGGCTTGGGGACGTCGGCCACGATCTGGTTCAACGGCTGCGGCAGATCGTGCACCTGCTTGTAGGCGATGCTGACCGGGTTCTCGCCGACGAACGGCGGCTTGCCGGCGACCATCTCGTAGAGGACGATGCCAAGTGAGTACAGATCGCTGCGCGGGTCGGGCTGCGCACCTTGGGCTTGCTCGGGGGAGAAGTACGTGGCGGTGCCCATCACCGAGCCGACCTGGGTGAGGTTGTTCTCGGTCGGCGCGTTGATCGCCCGAGCGATGCCGAAGTCGGCCACCTTCACCTG
>DATBKA010000741.1:0-5272 GCA_036556105.1 Ilumatobacteraceae bacterium
AAGTTGGCCGCCTACGACCGCCTGCGGCAGATGATCTCGTGGCTCAACTATCCGCTCGACCACCCCGACGTCTACGACACGTAGTGCTTCGACACCAGCTCAACCCGGCACCTTGCAGTCCGTGCAATGCACATCGAGATCGGGACGGCGGCGCACGAGGTCAGCGACCCAGTCGACCAGCGCCACGCCCTCGGTCGTCTCCGTGTAGAACTCGGGGCGGCTCAACACGGTATGTGAGTCGCCCGGCGAGATGTAGCTGTGCAGATCGACGCCCCCTTGCTCGATCAGCGCTTCGTTGCCGTCGATCAGCGAGACGAGGTCGTCCCCCGGAATCCCGGCCAGGCCGGCGAAGAACTGCTGAACTCCGTCGTAGGCGTAGTCGTGCCGACCGAAGATGATCTCGGGGTCGTGCTCGGAGGCACGGACGAAGAGATCGGGAAGGCTCCAGTCGGCGATGGTCAGCCCACTGACCTCGGGCCACCGCGGAAGCGCCACCTCGGCGCCCCACAGCTGGGCGAGGACGGCGTTGATGCCGCCTGCGTCCGGGTAGGCGCCGGAACCGTCGGCGAGGACGGTGACGTCTGCATCGGGAAGGCGATCGTGCGTCATCGCCGCGTACAACGGCGTTGGTGCCGACCCGGCGCTCTCGCCGGCGACGACCACCTGGGTCGCGTCGGGGAACTGCGCAGCGAGATCGTCGAGCGCAGTGGTCGCGTTGACCGATCCGTTGTGGTGCACGGCGACGTCGGGCGAGTACTGCTGCGTGGCGGTGCCGAGATGGAGATCGCCGGTGCAGTACGGCACGAACACGAACGACCAGTCGGTGAACGGGTTGCGGGCGTCGGTGAAGTCCCAGATGCCGGACGCGAACCCGCCGGGATCGTCGCCGGCGGTGACCGTCGCCTTGTACGTGCCGCTGCCCGCTGCACAGGTCTCGGCACTGAAGCATGCCCCGCCGCCCTGCATGAAGAACACGACCTTCGTCGGATCTGCCGTGCGGACCCAGTACGCGTACGGACTGCCGTCAGAGCACATGCAGTCGCTGGGGGCGTCGACCCGCGTCCAGGCCGCGTTCGTGTAGTCGGGCAGCGTCGATGTGGTCGACGCCTCCGTGGTCGTGCTGGCCGGAGCCGTTGACGTGGTGGACGCCGTGGTCGGCGACGCGGTGGACACCGGAGAGGCCGTCGTCAGCGGCGGCGATGTCGATTCTGTCGTGGAGTCCGAGCAGGCGTTGGTCAGTGCAGCGAGGATGACCGCGATCGCACTCGCGGTCAGCCGCCTCACGACGCGGAGACGGCGTCGAGCGCAGCCCGCGTGGTGCCGACCAGTTGATCGATCTCGTCGTCGGTGATGACGAACGGCGGAGCGATCATCACCGCGCTTGGTACCGGGCCCGACCCGGCCGGGTAGATCCACACATCGCGCGACAGCGCCTCGGCGATCACGGCCGACTGTGGGATGCGCAGCTCGATCCCATAGAACATGCCGCGACCGCGCACCTCGACGACGGCCGGGTGCTGGTCGAGCTCGGCGTGAAGCCGATCCCCGAGCTCGGCACCCACCTTGGCGGCGCGATCGACCAGGCCCTCGCGCTCCATGATGTCGAGCACGGCGACGCTGGCGGCGCAGGCCGCATCGTTGCCGGTGAACGTGAAGTACATGAACCCCGCATTGGCGAGCACCGCGGCGACCTCGGTACGCGCCGCAACGGCCCCCATCGGCACATAGCCGCCGCCGAGCCCCTTGCCACCGACGATCACATCGGGTTGGAACGGGAAGTGCTGGAACCCGAACGTCAGCCCGGTGCGGCCGTAGCCGCACATCACCTCATCGGTGATCAGCAGGATGTCGTACTTGTGGCAGATGTCGGTGACCGTGCGCCAGTAGTCGTCGCTGGCCGTGAGACAGGCTCCGGCCGCGCCGGTGATCGGCTCGGCGATGAACCCGGCGATCGTCTCCGGGCCTTCACGCTCGATGACCTCCACCACCGCCGCCGGGTCGTCCCACGGCACCTTCGGGAAGGCGAGCAGCAGCGGCTCGAAGCCGGCCTGGCGGGTCGAGTGACTGGCCACCGCGATCGAGCCCAGCGTCATGCCGTGGTAGCTGGGGTGGCGACCGACGACTTTCCACCGCTCTGGGCGACCCTTGCCCAGCTGGTAGCTGCGCGCCAAGCGCAGCGCCGAGTCGGTGCTCTCGCTGCCACCGCTGGTGAAGAAGACCTGCGTGAATCCGTCGGGCAGCCATCGCTCGACGAGTCGATCGCGAAGCAGCAACCGTTGTTCGCTCGGCCAGATCGGCACCGAATACGCGCCATGAGCCATCGCCGCTCGAGTCGCGTCGGCGACCTCGGCCCGACCCCAGCCGATGTTCCCCACGACTGCGCCTCCTGCGCCGTCGAGGATGCGCCGCCCATCGGCGGTGTGCAGCCAGCATCCTTCGCCACCAATGATCGTTGGCTGGCCGTACCCGGTCTGAGGAACGAAGTGGTATCGCGAGTCGGTCACGCCGGTCAGTCTCGCACCTCGTCGTCGGTCAGGTTGTGGCGGAACATGATCGACAAGCGCGGACCGGCCTGGGCGACCTTGGGGACGCAGTGCTCCCAGTCGTGCTGGCACGCACCACCCATGACGAACAGGTCGCCATGACCGAGCAGCCACGACCGGGAATGGCCGCCGCCGCGTGGGCGCAGGTGAAACGGGCGCGGCTCGCCGGTGCTGACGATCACCACGGTGGGGTCTTCCTGGGCGAAGCGCTCCCGGTCGCCATGCCACGCGACGCTGTCCTGGCCGTCGCGGTAGAGGTTGAAGCCGATCGAGTCGAACGACTTGGCGTACTGGCGGGTGAACGCGGCACGAGCCTCGGCGAGGATCGGGAGGACCTCGGGCTCGTCACTGGCCGTATTCCACCACGCAGTCAGCCGCGGCTCGTCGAGGCGGCGGTGGTACATGATGACCTCGCGCTGGTTCCACGACAGCTTCTCAACGAGCAAGGCGAACACCTGGTCGGCGCCCTGCAGCCAACGTGGCGCATGGTCGATCCAAGTCTCCTCGTCGAGCCAGGTGCGGGTGATCGCCGAGAAGTCCGGGTCGATCGAGGGCTCGTCGAAGGCGAACAAGCACTGCTGCCAGACGAGCTCCGGATCGATCACTGAGCGCATGCCGACATCATCGTCGAACCGAACGCATGTTCGCAAGCCGTCCCGTGGCGAAGTCCGGCCGGACACTTGCAACGTGGAAGCGTGCGGCCGGACTTCCGGGCGTACAGTCGCCCGGTGATCGAGATCGACGATCCACTCGACCCGCGGCTGAGTGAGTACCGGGGCCTGCGTGAGCGCGGCCGGGAGAGCGACGAGTACTTCATCGTCGAGGGCGTGCTGACGATCGAGCGCCTTCTCACCTCGCCGTACCCGGTTCGCTCGATGCTGCTCACGCCGGCGATGTACGCCCGGCTGGAGCACATGGTCGGCGAGGCGCCGGTGTACGTGCTGTCGACCGAGGCGATGACGTCCGTCGCCGGCGTCAACTTGCATCGCGGCGCGGTGGCGTCGGCAACCCGCTTGGCGTCACCACCACTCGCCGCAGTCGTTCCGACAGCGCGACGGATCGTGATGCTCGAGGGCATCAACGACCACGAGAACATCGGCGCGATCGCTCGGACCGCGCGCGGCCTCGGCGCCGATGCGTTGGTGCTCGATCCGACGTGCGCCGACCCGTTCTACCGGCGCAGCGTGCGGGTATCGATGGGCGAGTTGTTGCACCTTCCCGTCGTTCGCACCGCGAACTGGCCGGCGACGCTCGCCGAGATCGCCGCCGCCGGCTTCGAGACGTGGGCACTGACGCCGAGCGACGAGGCCGAAGACATTCTCACGATGACGGTACCGAAGCGTTGGGCGTTGGTCGTCGGTGCCGAGGGGCCGGGGCTGCACGCCGACACGCTGGCAAGGTGCAGACGAGTCCGCATCCCGATGCGCAACGGTGTCGACTCACTCAACGTCGGTCATGCAGTGGCGGCAGCGCTCGCCCGTTGACTGGCGATCCGGCCCACGGCATGGGCAGCCAGCCGGAACGTCGTCAACGCTCCCAGATTGTTGACGTCGCGTTCGGGCATGTACTCCACCACGTCGAAGCCGGCGATCGTGGCTCGCCCGGCGACGCCGTCGATCAACTCCACGACTTGGAAGTAGGTGAGGCCACCTGGCTCAGGCCCGATCACGCCAGGTACCAGTGACGGGTCGAGACCGTCGACATCGATCGTGATGAACACCACGCCGCCGGCGGGGACGTGCTCGACGATCGGCGTGACGCCGAACCGGTGCACCTCGCTGGCCCTGACGATGTGCACACCACGGTCGCGCGCGTCGGCAACGTCCGACGGTCGGGCCGAGCCGACCCCGCGCTGGCCAACCTGGATCATGTCGCCGACGTGTGCCATCTCCGAGGCGCGGCGCATCGGCGACGACAAGCCCCATCGCTCCCCTTGCACCTCATCACGCCAATCGAGGTGCGCGTCGACCTGCAAGACGGTGATCGGCCCGCGCTCCGCATACGCCTGCAACACCGGGATCGGGATCGAGTCGTCACCGCCGAGCACGACCGGCACGGCGCCCGCATCGAGAACGGCAGTGCACACCTGGCGGATGGCGTCGCGGTTGGACGCGAAGTCGGCGGCATCCCAGGCGACGTCGCCGAGATCGACGGCGTTGACCTCCTCGGCGAGGGCCGGCGCGTCGAGATCGAAGTTGTGGTGATGGCGGTTCCGGCCGTACGCCGACGAGGCGGCGCGTATCGCCGCCGGCGCGTCGCGGCAGTACGGGCCGACCGATGCGTAGGGGGTGGCGCACGGAGCGCCGAACACGACGATGTCGACCCCGTCCAACTCGTCGAGCGTCGCCGCCGCAAGCCCCAGGAAGGTGCCGGTCTCGTCGGCGCCGAACATCGAACCAAGACTGCTCATCGTCACAGCTTGTCTGATCACGACCAGCCACGTCGGGACGAGCCGAGCACCAGAGTTTCGAAAGAGTTTCGTGGACTGTCGCTGGCGGTTTTGACTCCTTTTCTAGCGTTCGGTCCATGTGGCCAGCTCTTGCCCGCTTCTTCGACGCGTCCCGATCCAGCCATCCGCAGGCGCTGCGCGAGTTGCTCGACCGGCAGGGTGGTTTCACCGTTCGATTGCGGTCCGGGCGGCAGGTGTCGTCCGGCATCTCCGTCGGCATCCGGCCAGAGCGGTCGATCTCGTTCGCAGCCGACGAGTGGAGCGACCACAGCGTCGACGA
>DATBKA010000742.1:0-4092 GCA_036556105.1 Ilumatobacteraceae bacterium
GGCACCACGTCGACCCTCGTGCTGCTCGGCAGTGCCGCAATCGCTGCCGGCGACTCGTGCCACGTGTGGGTCATCGACGGACGCGGCGATCGATCGTTGGACGTGCTGCTGCGATCGCCGTGGTGCGGCGGAGTGGTGCGCCTGCACGAGCGCGAGCGCCTCATCCGCCTGATCAACCGGCTCGGTCGCGAGCTCGCGGCGCGCATCGCCGATCCGCACACGTCGCTGCAGCCGATCGCCGTGCTCGTCGACGGCTTCGAGTTGGTGCGCGCTTCACTCGACGAGGTGGAGACGACGGGCGAGTTCGAGATGCTCGACACCATCGTCGCCCTCGGCGCGTCGCACGGCATCACGGTCGTGGCCGCGTTCGATCGTGCCGCTGCGGTGCCGAGCGCGGTGCTGGCCCGTTGTGCCGAGCGGTGGCTGTTCCACGTCACCGATCCGCTCGATGCAGCGACGCTCGGAGTCGCCGCGCAGGATGTGCCCAGCGCTCGCCCCGGTCGGATCGTCATCACCACGTCGGGCCTCGAGGCACAGCTGGTGCTCGGAGCCGCGCCGCCGCTCGACGGCGGCGGTGGCGAGCTGCCCCGGCCAGTCGGCGCTCTTCCCGTCGCCATCGCCTCGTCGACGCTGCCGCCCGGCGTGTACCGGCATGGCGATCTGGTGCTGCCCGTCGGAGTCCGGTTCGAGGACGATCAGATCTGCGCCTTGCGTGTGCCGGATGGCGAGCACGTGCTGATCATCGGTCCGGCGCGATCCGGTCGCAGCTCCGCCCTGCGCCGAATCGTCGAATCGTGGCGGCAGGCGAACCCCGGTGGGTGGTCCCGGATCGTGGCCCCGCGACGTATCTCCGCCGGCTACGACGACGTGCACCGCTCACTCGCCGAGGTCATCGGCGACATCCCCGAATCCGGTCCCGTCCTCCTCGCCGTGGACGACGCCGAACTGGTCGAGGACGTCGACGCTGTCCTCGCCGGTCTTGCCGGATCGCGTCGCCATGGTCTGTTCGTCGCCTGCGCAGGCAAGCCCGACTCGTTGCGCCACACGTATGGGCACTGGTCGGCTGTCGTCCGCCGCAGCAGGCTGGGCATCGTCACCGCGGCGGCGACCGACCTCGATGGCGACCTGCTCGGGGTGACACTTCCCAGGCGGCTGCCGATTGCCGCTCGCCCCGGCCTGTCCTGGGTGGTCGCCGATGGAGTCGCCGTCCTGGCTCAGCTCGCCGTGGAATCGACCGACCACGTCGTGGCCGGAACCGACCGGCAGATCGACGTTCCTGGCGGAGGAGAGACCAGCGAGATCGGCGTGCCCTGATCACGGCGGCCCGCCTTTCAAACCGCCCGCACGTTTGCCAAGATGTCCACGACACGGGCGTCGACGTGATCCCCGACGGGGCATCGGTCGATGTGGGAGTGGGCAATGACCATGAGCAGGACGGCAATGGTGCACGCAACCGCTGCGCCGCGTCGGCTGCCCGGGCTCGATGGTCTGCGCGCCCTCGCTGTGGCGCTGGTCGTCGTCCACAACTACCGCCACAAGGTCGACGGTCGGTTGACGAGTTTTCGTGGCGGCTACATCGGCGTGACGCTGTTCTTCGTCATCAGCGGATTCCTGATCACGTCGTTGCTGCTGGTGGAGCACGACCAGACCGGCCGCATCCGGGTCGGCGCCTTCTACGTGCGTCGTCTCTACCGCCTGCTGCCCGCCTTGATCCTCGCCCTGGTCCTGCTGCTCGTGGTGGGACGGTGGATGGGTGAGCCGTTCAAGGGCCAGTTGGTCATCGGCGGAAGCGTGCTCGGCTACTTCTTCAACTGGTGGCACGGCGCCGGTTCGCTTCGCCCGGGTTGGGGACCGTTGTGGTCACTGTCGGTCGAGGAGCAGTTCTACTTGGTGTGGCCGTTGCTGCTCGTCGGGTTCCTCGCCGTCTTCGGTCGCCGCCGTCAGGGAAAGGATCGCGATGACGTGATCGCCGCCGTGATCATCGCCGCGGCATGCGTCCTCGCCGTGTGGCGCACGATTGCGTGGACGAACGGGTTGGCCGAGGCGCCGCTGTACAACGACACCCACTTCCGGGTGGATGCGCTGCTCTTCGGGGCGGTCCTCGCCCTCGTGCTCGCGGCGCGCCCACGGGCTCTCCTCGTTGCGGGGCGCGCCGATCGGTGGTTCATCCCCGCCGTCGGGGCTCTGCTGCTGTTGGCGGTGTTCGGAAGCCGGGCCGACCCCACGGTCCGGCCGGGGTGGATGCTCGGACCGGGCATGACGGTGGTCGCGCTGGTCAGCACGATCATCGTGTTGCTGGCCATCTCGGCCCCCGACGGCTCGACCACCAGCCGCATGCTCGGCGCCAGCGGGCCGGTCTGGCTCGGCCAGCGGTCGTACGCCGTGTACCTGTTCCACGGTCCGATCGCGGTCGGCCTCGACTACGCCGTCGGGCATGGAGGCGCTGCCGTGGCTGGCGTATCACTCCTGCTCACGCTGCTCGCCGCCGACCTGAGCTACCGCTTCGTGGAGCAGCCCGTCCTGCGCCGGCTGCCTCGGTGGGCGCGGCGCTCGACCCCGGCGATGGACCCGCCGATCGACACGGCGCTCGGAACCGGATCTCCGGCGATGTCCGAGAACCGCCTCGAGGCTGACAAAATGTAAAACGTGACCATCGAGTTCATCCTCAATGGCGAGCCGGTCAGCGTTGGCGACCACCATCCACATCTGCTCGCCGCGCTCCGCGAGGAGCTCGACATCACGTCACCGAAGGACGGCTGCTCTCCATCCGGCCAGTGCGGGTGCTGCACCGTGCACATCGACGGCAAGGCGGTGGTCAGCTGTCAGCAGTCGCTGGCCAAGACGGCGGGACGTTCGGTCACCACGCTCGAAGGTGTTGCCGAGCCCGAGCGCAAGGCATTCGCCGATGCGTTCGCCGCGTGCGGCGGCCTGCAGTGCGGGTTCTGCATCCCAGGCATCGTGATGCGCGCCAAGGCGCAGATCGACAAGAAGGGCGCCGACCTCCAACCCGCCGACATGGCCCGACATCTCGGCGCCCACCTCTGCCGCTGCACCGGCTACGTGAAGATCCTCGAAGCGATCGACGCCGTGGCCAAGGGCAAGCAGTTCGAGCCGGCCTTGGCGGCGACGGTGGGCGGTGCGGGCGCCAAGTACGAAGCCGGGGCGTTGACGCTCGGCGATCGTGACTACATCGACGACATGCGCGTACCGGGGATGCTGCACGCGGCGTTGCACCTCACTGCGCATGCCCGCGCCGAGATCCGCGCCATCGACACCAGCCGCGCCGTTGCTGCCCCTGGGGTGATCGCCGCGTTCACCGCCGCCGACATCGCCGGCGAGTTGCGCGTCGGCATCATCTACAAGGACTGGCCGGTGATGATCCCCGTGGGAGGCATCACGAGCTACGCCGGCGACGTGCTGGCAGTCGTCGTCGCCGAGACCCACCAACAGGCTCGTGACGCAGCCGCATTGGTCGACGTCGACTACGACGTGCTGCCACCCGTCACCGACGCCGATGCCGCGCTGGCCGATGGAGCACCGATCGCGGTGTGGGGCACCACCAGCAACGTGCTCAGCGTCAGCGAGTACGCCAGGGGCGACGTCGATGCCGCGCTTGCTGCGTCGACGCACACGGTGCACGAGGTCTTCCAGACGCAGCGCATCGAGCATGCATTCCTCGAACCGGAGAGCACGCTGGCCGTGCCGGCGACCGTCGACGGGACGCGGCACCTGCAGGTGTACTCCGGCGGGCAAGGGGTGTGGGACGACCGCAACGACATCGCCCGCATGCTCGGTGTCGGCAACGACCAGGTCACGGTGACGCTGGTGTCGAATGGCGGCGCGTTCGGTGGCAAGGAAGACATGAGCAACCAGCCGCACGCGTCACTCGCCGCCTGGCTGCTCGACCGTCCGGTGAAGTGCACGCTGTCGCGGGAGGAGAGCCTGCTGATCCATGCCAAGCGGCACCCGATCCGGATGGAGTACTGGGCGGGCTGCGATGCGGACGGTCATCTCACTGCGTTGCGCGTGCGCGGTGTCGGCGACAGCGGTGCCTACGCCAGCGTTGGGATGAAGGTGCTCGAACGCGCCGCC
>DATBKA010000743.1:0-2770 GCA_036556105.1 Ilumatobacteraceae bacterium
CATCCCCACGAAAGGAAGCAACCATGGGACTGTTCGACAAGGCCAAGGACTTCGTAGCCGAGCACGACGATCAAGTGGAGGCGGCGATCGACAAGGCAGCGGACGTGATCGAGGACAAGCTTCCCGACCAACACGATGCCAAGGTCGAGAAGGTGGCCGAGAAGGCGAAGGATTTCGTCGAGAAGCTCGACTGACCAGCTGCTAGAGGCTGACGACCCGGTCGGCCTGCTCGATCAGGCGGGCCACGTCAGGCGGGGTCATCCACACGCCGTTGAGAGCGGCGAGGTCATCGTCGGTCGCCCCACGGGCGACGGCGCAACCCTTTCAAACATGGATTGGCACGGAGCGATCGATGGCCTTGGTGACGAGGTCGGCAAGTGGAGGCACGCCGACGCCTGCCACGCCCTGTCTCGCCGACGCCATGACGAGCCCGGCGGCGTCGCCGGCGAGGACGATGCGGGCAGTTTGGCCGGCTTCGATCGAGCCGTTCACCGCCAGGTGCCACGGGATCGAGGCGCGAGTCGGGTCGGCCGGGCCACCCGTTGCCAAGTAGAGGATCTCCATGGGCGAAGGGTAGTCCGGGCGGAATGCCGCAGCGACCGGGCTATAACGTCCGAGCGACGGACGGCGCAACGCACGGAAACCGGAGACGACATGGCACATCACGAGGCTCTCAGTGGTCGAGCATCGGTGAGCGCGGCGACAGGATGATGCCGTGATCCCGATCCCGACCCCGGCGACGATCCCCACCGAGCTCGTCGCCCTCGACGATCGGTTCCAGGTCCACGGCGACGCGCTGGTGGAGCGACTGTACGACGGCTGCCGTTGGGCGGAGGGCCCGGTCTACGTTCCCGCCGGACGGTACGTGATCTGGAGTGACATCCCCAACGACCGGATGCTGCGATGGGACGAGCTGACCCACGCCATCGCCGTCTTCAGGCAACCCAGCGGGTTCGCCAACGGTCACATCCTCGACGCTCAGGGCCGGCTGCTGAGCTGTCATCACGGGCCACGTCATGTGACCCGCACCGAGCACGACGGGTCGATCACGGTGCTTGCTGACCGCTTCGAGGGCAAGCGATTGAACAGCCCCAACGACGTGGTGACGCACTCCGACGGCTCGATCTGGTTCACCGATCCGGCCTATGGCATCGACAGTGACTACGAAGGACATCGCAGCGACAGCGAGATCGGCGCCTGCTACGTCTTCCGGCTGGACCCGGCGAGCGGTGAGTTGCGGGTCGTCGCCGACGACTTCGTGCGTCCCAACGGACTGGCCTTCTCGCTCGACGAGCGGCAGCTCTACATCGTCGACAGCCGCCTCAACCACATCCGGTTGTTCGACGTCGGTGAAGGTGGCACGTTGAGCGGTGGCGATGTCTTCGCCAAATGCTCGGAAGGCGGAGGTTTCGACGGGCTGCGCCTCGACGACGCCGGACGCATCTGGGCGGCCGAAGGCGACGGCGTGCACTGCTTCGACCCGGACGGCACGCTGCTCGGCAAGCTCGTGCTGCCGGAGCGAGTCGCCAACCTCACGTTCGGCGGCCTGCAGCGGAACCGGCTGTTCATCACCGCCACCACGTCGCTGTATTCGATCCGACTCAGCGTCACCGGCGCACCTCTGCTGTCCAGCACCCACTAGTCGTGCCGAAGCGACAGCTGCGTCCGCCGGGGATGGCCACCGGCGACGTCGTCGTGGTGACCGGAGCGTCACGGGGGATCGGGGCCGAGGTCTGCCGGCGGTTCTCTACGATCGGCTGCAACGTCGGTCTGATCGCTCGCGACGGCGAGATGCTCGCCGCCGTCGCGGCAACGCTGAGCAGCCCGAGTCATGCCGCCGTCGCCGATGTCACCGACAGCGTGGCGCTGGCACGCGCCGTCAACGACATCACCGACGCGCTCGGAGCGATCGCAGTGCTCGTCAACAACGCCGGGCACGGATCTTGGACCGCGGTCGTCGACACCGAGGCGGCGGAGTTCCGGCGGGCGATCGACGTCAACTACCTCGGCGTCGTCGCCACGACCAGCTTGGTCTTGCCGGAGATGCTCGAACGCAGACGTGGGCACATCATCAACATCTCCTCGATCGCGGGGCGGATCGGCGCACCCTTCGAAGCCGCGTACTCGGCGAGCAAGTTCGCAGTGGTCGGGTTCAGCGAAGCGCTGGCGATCGAGGTCGCCGGCACAGGAGTCGACGTGTCGATGATCCATCCGGGCCCTGTCGAGACCGAGTTCGCAGCCCAGCGCGCCCGGCCTGCGCCACGTCGATCCCCCAAGCCGGTTGCGGTCGAGGCGGTCGGGGATGCCGTGATGTCGACGGTGCGCCGGCCACGACCCAACCGGTATGTGCCGGCGTGGCTCGGGTTGGCGACCGCAGCCAGAACGATCGTGCCCCGTGCGTATCGCTTCGGGACGTCGCGCCTGTTCGCCTCGGAACGTCGGCAGCTGCGCCAGCGCTTCGCCGACGACTCAGGACTCGACAGCGACGCTTAGTTGGGGCATCGTTGGCGGGTGGTCGCCGACGTGTCCACTCGTCAGACGCCGACCGAATGGGGTCGGCGGGAGGGTGATGGATTCGGCATCGCCGACCTTGTTGCCCGCACCGAGGTGCCAGCCAGCTCGATCCATCACTACGTGCGCCTCGGGCTGATCCCTCAGCCAGAGCGGGCCGCGCCGAACCGGTTCCTGTACGACGATCGTCACGTCGCCGCGCTCGGCATCATCCGTTCCCTGCGCCAGCGCGGCCGCACGCTCGACGAGATCCGCGCCG
>DATBKA010000744.1:0-8999 GCA_036556105.1 Ilumatobacteraceae bacterium
CGCGGACCGCGATCCTCGACGCTGTCCGCGCCAAGCAACGCGCCTTCACTGCGGAAGAGCTGGCCGAGACCTTGGGGGATGTACACGTCTCCACCGTGTACCGCACGCTGGGCTTGCTGGAGGAGATCGGCGTCGTCCGCCACATCCATCTGTCGCACGGGCCGGCGATCTACGAGCGCACGGCGGTCTCGAGCGACGTGCGCCATCTCGTCTGCGAGACCTGCGGTCGCCATGTCGCTGTGCCCAAGCGCGTCTTCGACACGGCGCGGCGCACCCTCGAACGCGACTACGACTTTGTGCTCGACGGCTCGCACTTCGCCATCGTCGGTCGCTGCCGGTCTTGCGCAGACGACCAGGCACACTGAACATGTCGCTTTCGTGCCCGACCCCTTGATTTGCGACTGAGTCGCAAATATAGAATCGCCTGGTGCACATTCCCGACGGTCTGGTCGATGGCGGAACGTCGCTTGCGGCTGGAGCGATCTCCACCGGGTGTGTCGCCCTGTGCCTGCAGCGCACCAAGCAGACCTTGGAAGAGCGCCAGGTTCCACTTGTCGGCCTGACGGCAGCGTTCGTGTTCGCCGCGCAGATGGTCAACTTCCCCGTCGCTCATGGCACCAGTGGGCACCTGCTCGGCGGGGTGCTCGCCGCCGTGCTCGTCGGCCCGTGGGCGGGCGCGTTGGCGGTCACGATCGTGATCCTCGTGCAATGCTTCCTGTTCGCCGACGGCGGGCTGTCGGCGTTGGGGCTCAACATCTTGAACATGGCCCTCGTCGGTGCACTTGCCGGTTATGCGCTGTTTGCGGCGGTGCGCGTCGTGCTGCCCCGATCACGAACCGGCGTCGTGATCGCCAGCGCGGTCGCCGCCGGCCTCGCTCCCGTGATGGCGTCGCTCGCCTTCGTCGTCGAATACGCGATCGGTGGTAACGGGGCATCGCCGGTGAAGGCGGTCGCCATGGCGATGCTCGGCGTCCACGCGTTGATCGGTCTCGGCGAAGCGGCGATCACGGCGATGACCGTCTCCGCGGTGCTGGCGACGCGAGCTGACCTCGTGCACGGCGGTCGGTTCATCCGGCCGCCGGCCACTTCGCACCCGTCGATCGAGATCGCCGCCGTGCCATGATCCGCAAACGCCCCTCGATCGCCGTGGTGATCGCCGGCGTGTTGGTCGCGGCGCTCGTCGGATTCGTGCTGGCGCCCCATGCCAGTGGGTCGCCTGACGGCCTCGAACGTGTTGCCGCAGACCACGGTCTCAACAGCGACGTGAGAACGAGCGCGGTCGACAACGGTCCGCTGTCGGACTACCAGACCACCTCGATCGACGATCGTACGATCAGCACCGGAGTAGCCGCACTGATCGGCATCGCCGTCACCTTTGCCCTCTCGCTCGGCCTGATGTGGTTCGTCGCCGTGCGTAGATCGCGCTCCGCGCTCGAGCCGGCGCGCCGATGAGCTCTCGCGCTCACGCGGGCATCGTCGCCTCGCCTGGCCCGCTCCACCGGCTCGGTGGGCGCTGCAAGTTGCTCGGCACGCTGGCGTTCGTGGCCGTCGTCGTGACGACGCCGCCGCGGCAGTGGTGGGCGTTCGCGTTCGAGGCCGCTGTCGTCGTCGCCGTCGCCGTCTACGCCCGGCTGCCGCTGCGCGACGTGGCTCGCAGGCTCACGATCGAGCTGCCGTTCGTAGCGTTCGCGTTGGCCATGCCGTTCGTGGGGCGGGCACCGACCATCGCTGTCGCTGGCCTTCACCTCTCCGAGCCAGGCCTGTGGGCAGCCTGGGGAATCATCGCCAAAGGCACGCTCGGCGTCGCCGCGACGATCGTGCTGGCCTCGACCACATCCGTCCCCGATCTGCTCGCCGCCTTCGAACGGCTGCGCGCCCCGCGAACGTTGACGATGATCGCCTCGTTCATGATTCGCTACGCCGACATCGTCACCGACGAGATGCGGCGGATGAACATCGCTCGGGTCTCCCGCGGCGACAACCCACGCTGGCTGTGGCAGGCGCGAGCCGTCGGCTCGTCCGCCGGAGCCTTGTTCGTACGCTCCTACGAGCGCGGCGAACGCGTCTACTTGGCGATGGCGTCCCGCGGCTTCGACGGGACGTTGCCGGTCCAGGAAGCCGACGAGCGACAGGAAGCGTGGGTGCCCTGTCTCTGCCCGGCGCTCATCGCCGCGGCGGTGTCGCTCTCGGCGTGGATCCTGGCATGAGCGGCGACGGCTCGATCAAGCTCTCGGCAGTCACGTTCCGCTACCCGGACGGTCACCTCGCCCTCGACGCGGTCGACCTCACGATCGGCCATGGAGAGCGTGTGGCCGTACTGGGGCCGAACGGCGCCGGCAAGACCACGCTCGCCCTGCACCTCAACGGCATTCATGCGCCGGCCAGCGGTTCCGTCGCCATCGGAGGTGTGACGGTCGACCGGCGCAGGCACACGCTGGCCGAAGTTCGGCGCAAGGTGGGGATCGTGTTCCAGGATCCCGACGATCAGCTGTTCATGCCGACAGTGCGCGGCGATGTCGCCTTCGGCCCGGCAAACTTCGGTGTCACCGGCGCCGACCTCTCCACTCGCGTCGAGACGGCGTTGACGCGGGTCGGCATGTCTGCGCACGCCCATCGACCGCCGCACCATCTCAGCTATGGCGAACGGCGCCGTGTCGCCGTGGCGACGGTGCTGGCGACAGAACCCGATGTGCTCGTGCTCGATGAACCAACCGCCAACCTCGACCCGTCAGCACGGCGCGAGCTGGCCACGATCCTCGATTCACTCGACCTGACGATCGTGCTGGTGACACACGACCTACCGTACGCGCTGCAACTGTGTGAGCGATCGGTGCTGTTGAACGCGGGACGGATCGTGGCCGACGGCGACACCGCGGCGATCCTCAGCGACGAGAGGCTGCTCGCCGCCAATCGCCTCGAGCTCCCATTCGGGTTCAGCGGTTTCGGGCCGGGGCGTACAGGGAACAACCCCGCCCATGGCCACCTCCTCGGCGCACACACCCACCGACCGCGTTCGGGATCATCGTCCTGACAGCCTGACCGACCGCCTCACCGACGGCATCGGCCACCTGCACAACCCCGTCGGCGAGTTGGCCGCCGAGCACCCGGGCGTGGTCAAGATCGGCCGTGCCGGCTGGTTCGCCAAAGGCATCGTCTACGCGATCGCCGGCGTGCTGGCCATCGCCGTCGCCGTGAAGGGCCCGGGCTGGACCAACGGCTCCGGAACCGACGAAGCCTCGCCGACGGGCGCCATCAAGACGGTGGCCGGATCCGGAGCAGGGACCCTGCTGCTCTGGTTGCTCGCCATCGGCATGATCATCTACGCCTGCTGGCGAGTGGTCTCGGCGTTCCTGCCCGGCGGCACCGATGCCAACGCCTGGGTGCATCGGATCGGATATGTCATCAGCGCGATCGTCTACTCGACGTTCGCCGTCAGCGCCATCTTGTTGACCCGCCGCGCTCCGCAGACGGAGAACGGCAACCGCAAGGTCACCGACATCTCCGCCTCGTTCATGGAGAACGGCGCCGGTCGGTGGCTGATCGGCGCCGCCGGCCTGGTGATCATCGGTGTCGGCCTCTACCGGATCAGCAAGGGCGTGAAGCTCGACGTCAACGACGAGCTCGACCTGTCGGGCATGTCCGCTGAGCGGATCACGTGGACGAAACGGATCGGTGCGATCGGCGAGATCGGCCGTGGTGTCGGCATCGGTCTCGTCGGCTTCTTCATGCTGCGCGCCGCGATCGTCTACGACCCCAACGAGGCAACCGGCCTCGACGGTGCGCTGCGGCGGCTGGCGGCGACGGGTTGGGGCGTGATCATCGTCTACGCCGTCGGAATCGGCTTTGTGGCATACGGGATCTTCTGCCTGACGACGTTCCTGCACCGCCGGCTGCAAGCGCCGTAGCACGCGACCCGGCGACGAGGTCGAGCTCGAAGCCGCGGTCGAAGGCCGGCGGCGCATCGTCGTCATGGGGCCGGGCCTGCAGCACCAACAGTGATGCGGTGCGACCCTCGAACGTCAACTCGCCGATGCTGTTGGCGAAGACCGGGCCCAGGTCGATCCGCCAGGAGAGCTGCGGCGGCCGGCGCAAGACGCCGCGGCGCAACACCCGACCGAGCAGCCGCGCCACCGGGGACGCGCCGAGGCGCATTGCCGTGCTTTCCGGCGGCCGCAGGGCGTTGCGCATCGGCGAGCTGACCAGCTGATGCACCCGGCTGGCGAGGTGACGGTCGGCGCTGCTGCGACCGAATGCAAACTCCACCTCCGCGGCATAGGCGAAGTGGATGTCGCCGGACAGCACCGAGATCGTGGCCGGGCTCGGAATCTCGTCGCCCGGGTCGGCAATCGCGGCGAGCATCTCCACGAAATCGTCGAAGGAGTGCACGAACGACGACCAGTCCTCCATGTCGGCCTTGACCCGCAGCCACTCCCCGACCTTCCGGCCGGGTGCGCCCCAAGCACCATCGCACACCGCTTCGCTCCACACCTGCAAGTCGTGCAGCCCGAGCGGCACGAAGACCGGCAGCGACGTTCCGATCAGCAGATGGTCGACGTCGGCACGGCAGGCGTCGACGACCCACGTCCAGTCGTCGGAGTTGATCATCCGCCGGTGCTTCGGTTGCAGCACGCGGGCGTTGCGACTGTCGATCATCACCAGCCGCACTCTGCCGATGTCGCGCACGAAGCTGAAGCGATATCGCTCAGGAGATGGCTCAGGAGATGGCTCTGGACGCTCAGCCCTGCCCGCTGACGTGTGCCCGAGATCGACGTGCTCTGCCCACGCACACAACACGCCGCGGCCATCGCCCTCGGCCGCGACGCGCTCGAGCAGTCCCTCGGCGCGAATGGCCTCCGGACTGAGGTTGCCGAGGTGCTGATACAGCCAGTAGGTCATCAGACCTCCGGCGATGTGCTCGGGCCACCACGGCTTCTGATCGATGCCGACGAGCCACTCCCCGGAGATGTTCCAGTCGTCGATCATCTCGTGATCGTCGAAGATCATCACGCTGGGCACGTTGGCGAAGAACCAGCGCTCGATCTCCGGCGACCACGATTCGTGGTAGAGCCACGTGAACTCCTCGAAGCCGCCGACGAGCTCCGGTGGAAGTGCCGAGTCGTTCTCTCCACCACGGTCTCCACCATCGTCCCCACCACCTTGTTCCCCCTTGCGCACCTCGGCCACGCGCTGGCGCGTCCGCGGCGAGGAATCGTCGGCGTAGATCTGGTCGCCGAGGAAGATCGCCAGCTCAGGCCACTGATCAGACGGGCATTCGAGCATCGACAACGCATAGGTGCGCAGCGCGTCGACGCCACGGCCTGTCGGATCGAGCTCGAACTGCAGCGTCCACGGCGGTTCGTGCGGCGCTGCCGTGCGGCACGAACCGAAGATCATCTTCGCCGGGCCGGGCCGGCCGAGTGTGCGAATGACACTGGACGGCAGCGTCGATGTCGGTTCCGGCCAACGCACCTCGTCGTCGAGACGGACCTCGTAGGCGATGGTCGTCGCCGGGAGGAGATCTTCGATGATGACGAGCGCGTAGTGGTGCTCGGCGACGCAGAACGTGGCCGCCCGGCGACCGAGCACCTCCACCGTGCAGGGGCGGTCTGTCTCGACCCAGATCGTCGCCGCCGTCTCGGAGACGAAGCGGAGCATCGGCCCGAGTATCAGTTCAGCCAGTTGACAGCCCTCCGCCCGATGCCGGCGATGAAGTCGCGCTCGTCAGTCATGTCGCGGCACGGTACACCCTGCTGCCGGCCGTTTGAGCGACGACAGGCGAGGGTACGCGTTGACGACATGACCGAGCTTGCGGACGTCCAACCCGACCGTCGAACCGACGTCCGGGCGGACGCTCGGCCTCCTTTCGATCAGCCACCGGCGATCGACCAGAGCAAGCCGCGCCTGCGCGACACGTGGGTACTGCGCCGCCGCGAAGCGATCACGCTCGCCGCGATCTACGCCGTGTTCACGGGGATGTGGTTCACCGTCGGCTGGCTGCTGACCCACCCTCTCGCCGACTCGCGGATCGTCCATGCCGACCAGTCGATCTCGGAGTGGTTCGTGTCCCGGCGCACGCCGACCTTGAACTCGCTCACCTACATCGGGTCGATGATGTCCGACACGTTCGTGAAGATCATCGTCACCGCTCTGGTGGCATTGGCAATGCTTTTCGCATGGAAGCGGTGGCTGGAGCCACTCGTCGTCGGGGTCCCGCTCGCCCTCGAGGCACTGTGCTTCATCACCGTGACCACACTGGTCGGCCGTCATCGACCAGACGTGCCGCGACTCGAGGGCTCGCCGATCGGTTCGAGCTATCCGTCCGGGCACGTGGCCGCCGCTGTGGCCTACTCTGCGATCGTCGTCGTCATCTTCTGGCACACTCGCAAGCACTGGATACGTGCTCTGGCAGTGACGATTGCCGCGCTCATCCCGCTCTGTGTCGGTGTGTCGCGCATCTACCGTGGCATGCACTTCTTCTCCGATGTCGTCGCCGGCGCACTGCTCGGCGGCGCGTGCGTTCTCGCCTCGACCGTGGTGCTGAGGCGAGCGGCTGACCGGCGGTCATGAGCCTGGCGTTGATCGTTCTGCTCTGCGGCCTCGGGGCTGCATTGCTGTCCTTCGCCATCTCCGCAGCGCGCGGCATCCAGGTCGACCCGGTCGATCCGAGTGCCGAGGAGCGTGCCGTCAGGCGGTGGATGCACCGCCATCCCCGTGTCGAGCGGTTCCTGCGCGCCCGCCTCGACCGCAAGACCGCCGGTGGCTTCCTGCTCACGGCGAGCTTTCTCGTGCTGTTCGGCGTGGCAATCGTGCTCGGACTGCTGCTCGACGCGATCAACGATCACTCGTGGCTGGCGAATGCGGACAAGTCCGTGGCCGACTGGGGATCCCATCATGGCCGATCGGAGACGATCGACGTGCTGCGCTGGGTGACGCAGCTGGGGAGCACGCTGGTCGTGACGATTGCGCTGCTCCTGACGGCGATCGGCGACTACATCCGTCGCCGCAGCCTGGAGGTGTTCGCGTTCGTCGCCGCGATCGGAATCGGCGAACTGCTGCTGAACAACGTGCTCAAGGCCATCGTCAGCCGCGACCGCCCCACGGTGCTGCACCTCGTGAAGGCGACCGGCTACTCGTTCCCGTCCGGCCACACGTGCGCCGCGGCAGCCACGTGGTCGGCGATCGCGCTCGTCGTCGGCAGGGATCGACCGCGTTGGGCGCGAGCGATCTTCGCCGGACTCGCCGCATTGATCGCGGTGACGGTCGCCGCCAGTCGCGCCTTGCTGGGCGTGCACTGGTTGACCGACGTCATCGCCGGCCTCGCCGTCGGGTGGGGTTGGTTCACCATCGTCGCGATCATCTTCGGTGGCCGGGCGCAGCGACTCGGCGACCCGGTTGCAGACCACCCGATCGGCGTGCCCGAGCAGCCGCGGGTCGCGGCGCGCACGTGACTCACGCGGCCGGCGCGCAGACGATCAGCGAGTGCGGGTTGACGGCGAAGTCGAGCCGCTTGGCCTTGCCTTTGACACCGCCGTCGAGCTCGAACCGGCGCTTGCCGTCGAAGCTGACGGTCACCTCGGCACCCTCGCCGATCTGAGCGTGATCCGAGTGGTGTTGGCGGTGCAGCACGGCGCTGGCCATCAAGCTCGCCCATTCGCGAATCCCGTGAGCCGTGACGACGGCGACGTGCAGCTTGCCGTCCGTCGGCGTCGCCTCGGGGAACGTCTCGAACCCGGCCTTGGACGCGCCGATCTTGCCGACCAGCACGCACGTCGCCTCGCCGTCGAAGAAGTCGTCACCGTCGATCTTGATCGTCGCATCGAACAGCTTCCTGTCACGCACCTCGTTCACCCCGGCACGCAGATAGGCGACCATGCCCATCTGCGTCTTGTCGGAGTCGGCCTGGGCGAGCATCCCGACGTCGAACCCCGACCCGGCCATGACGTTGAACGTCTGCCCGTTGCACTCCGCGGTGTCGATGCTGCGCCGGTCGCCGCGTGCGACGACATCGACGATCTCCGTGAGGTCGGTCGGCAGATGCAGGCCTGAGGCGAACAGATTGGCAGTGCCGGCCGGCACGACGGCCAGCCCGACAGCGGTACCGACGAGCGCCTCGGCTGCGGCGCGGACCGTTCCATCACCACCGCAAACGACCACGGTCTGCGCGCCACGTTTCACCGCCTTCGCGGCCGCGGCTTTGGCGTCCGAGCCACGCTCGATCACATGCCAGCAGACGGAATCGAGTCCCGCCGACGCCAATGCTCGGCGCAGTTGGTCGATCTCCTTCTTGGCGATCTTCTTCGTGTTGGCGACCACGGCGATCGTGGCGGCGGTCTTCGAAGCGCCGTTCGAACTGTCACTGGACATGAGTACCTCCGGTTCGAGGGAGGGTGATACCCGGTGCGGCGCCGGACAAACGCCGGTGATTCCCGGCAGGCTCAGAGCAGTTCGTCGGCGCTCCGTCCGCCGATCCGCTCGAGCCAATCGGTGACGTCGTCTGCCCCGCTGCGGATGGCCGCATCCACAGGCGTCAACCCATCCCATCCGACCCAGTTGAGATCGGCACCGCGACGCAGGAGGTATTCGGCGACGTCTCGATGACCGCCGTGACAAGCACCCCAGAACGCGGCCGTGATCTCATCGGTGGATGGCGCCGGAGCCGGGCCGGGCTCGACAGCGGTCCGAACCCGGTCGAGCAGTCCGAGGGCCGCAGCCTCCCACAGCGTCGTCGACGCACCTCGCTCGACGAGTCGGCGAGCCGCACGCCATTGACCGAACGCGGTGGCGTCGGCCATGGCAGTGCCGCCGCCGATGACCGCACCGCGGGCCTCGATGTCGGCACCGGCGTCGAGCAAGGCGTCGATCGCGGCGACGTCGTCACAGCTCGCTGCCCAATGGAGCGGTGTTTCCCGGTGCGGCCCTACGAAGCGAGCGTTGACGTCGGCCCCGGCGCCCACCAACACAGTCACCGACTCAGCGGCGCGCGGGAAGTGGCCGGGCCA
>DATBKA010000745.1:0-4627 GCA_036556105.1 Ilumatobacteraceae bacterium
GCTTCGTCGGTCTCGAAGTATTCGCGCCGTTGGAAGTTGAGCATCTTGGCGAAGATCAGCGTTGGGAACGCCTGCAGCTTGTTGTTGTACTTCAGCACCGAGTCGTTGTAGAACTGCCGCGCGTAGGCGACGCGACCCTCGGTGGCGGTCAGCTCCTCCTGCAAGGCGAGGAAGTTCTGGTTGGCCTTCAGGTCGGGATAGGCCTCGCTGAGCGCGAACAACTGGCGCAACGCCCCGGTCATCACGTTGTCGGCCTGAGCCTGGCTGGCCGGTGTGTTCGGAGCAGCGATCGCCTGATTGCGTGCTTGCACGACCGCGTCGAGCGTTTCCTTCTCGTGTGCTGCGTAACCCTTGACGGTCTCGACCAGGTTAGGGATGAGGTCGATGCGCCGCTTGAGTTGCACGTCGATCTGCGACCAGGCGTTCTCCACCTGGTTGCGGGTTCGGATGAGGCTGTTGTAGCCCCAGATGGCCACGATCACCAGCAAGGCGATGATCGCCACGATGATCCAGATCATGTGATCTCCAATGGTTGGACGGGAGTTCTGACGCGCCGCTGCGACAGCGCTCAGTCAGCCAGCATACGGCGTCGCCAGCTGCCCCAGAATGTCTCTCCTGGCACAGCGCGCCGTCGATGCGGCCGATTCGTGGCCAGGCGGTGGTAGTGCTCGGCGTAGTGCCGGGCCAGCGTCGTCATCGAGAAGTCTTCCGCGCGGCGCGAGCCGGCGTCGCGAAGCTTCTCGGACAGCTCCTCGTCGAGCAGCACCCGCTGCAACGCGGCGGCGAGTGCATCGACGTCTCCCGGCTCGACGAGCACTGCGTCGACGCCATCGGTGGCGACGTTGCGGTACCCGTCGAGGGCACTGGCAACGATGGCCGCGTTGCCGGCCATCGCTTCGATCAACACGACGCCGAACGACTCGCCGCGCAACGACGGCGCGCAGAACACGTCGGCGCCGCGCATCCGTGACAGTTTGTCGGCTTCGGTCAAGCGACCCAGCCACTCGATGCGCGAGTCGTCGGAGTAGGCCGCCTGCAATCGCGCCGAGTCGGGCCCGCTGCCACCGACCCACAGGCGCACGTCGGACCCGAGCTTGCCCATCGCCGCCAAGAGGACCTCGAGGCCTTTGCGATCTTCATGCCGGCCACAGAAGAAGATCGTCGGTCCCTCGGTCGGGTGCGGCGCCGCCGCCCGGTAGAGATCGAGCTCGACACCGTTGTAGAGGATGTCGTAGTCGCCGCCGATGTATCGCTGGACGAGCTCGGCGGCGTCTTTCGAGACGGCCACGGAGTAGGCGATGTTGGCCGCCACCGGCTTGATGATCGTGCGCAGATACCGGTAGCTGGCGCTGTCTCCCGCGGCGTGAAACGTGGCAACCACGGGTGAGGGGTGCAGCACCATCGCCGTGTGCGTCGGGCCGGGAAGGAACGGCTCGTGGAGGTGGAGCACGTCGAACTGCTCGTCGCCGAGGACACGCATCGTGCGGAGCGAGCACGACGGATCCGGCGCCAGCGGAGCGATCGATCCGTTGGCACTCGTCGGCAGGCTGTTGCCGAGCGGCGTGACAAAGGTGGCCGGCGGCGGACCATCGCACGGAGCGAGCACGCGCACCTCGATGCCCATCTTGCGCAGCTCACGCGACAGACCCATCACCTGAGCCTGCACGCCGCCAGGGATCGACAGGCTGTACGGGCAGATCATGCCGACGCGCAACAACCTGCGGTTGGAACGGGTGCCGTTCCCCCCGCTGTCCGATTCGGCCACGACCCGAACGCTACCCGACCGGCTTCGGCGCGGCGGGCTGCCACCGGGCTACGTTCGGCTGATGAGCGGAGACTCGATGTTGCCTGGGCTCGCTGTGATCGGAACACCGACCAAGCGCGGCGCGATCCTGGCTCTGGCCACCGAAGCCGAGCGACACGGCTTCTCGTGCGTGGCCAGCACCGGCGTGCACGGCAACATCGCCATGTGCGGATCGCTGGCGCATGTCACCAGCGCGATCCCGTTCTGGACGAGCGTGCAGCCGATCTACCACGGCCACCCGACGGAGGTGGCAATCGCCGCAGCCCACCTGCACGAGATCAGCGGTGGGCGCTTCCGGCTCGGGCTTGGCGTCAGCCACGAGCGGGTGATGGATCGTCTGGGGATCCACACCGGCAGGCCGCTCCACGACATGCGCGCCTACGTCGCCGCGTTGCGCGAGGCGGTTGCGACTGCCGGCGCGCTCCCGCCGATCTACCTGGCCACCCTCCGCGACAAGATGCTCGATCTCGCCGTCGAGATCGCCGATGGCGCGGTGTGGGCCAACGCCTCGCAGCGACACATGTCGCAGCAATTGGCGCGTGTGCGCAACTCGATGCCGCCGGGGTTCGCCGTGGCCAACATGGTTCCGACCGTCATCAGCTCCGACATCGACGCCGGCCGGGCGATCCACCGCCGCACGTTGTCGGGGTACGTCACACTCCCCAACTACCGCAACTACTGGAAGCAGGCCGGCTACGAGGCGGAGATGGACGCCATCGAGGACGGTCTCGCCGCTCGCGATCGGGAGCGCGTCAACGCGCTGATGACCGACGAGTGGCTCGACGACTGCACGATCACCGGCCCCGCCGAGGTCGTCCGCGAGCGAGTCGCGGAGTGGTACGACTTGGGCGTGCAGCCGATCCTGGTGATGTCGTCGACCTCCGGCGGCCAGGCCGCTGCGATTGGCGAGCTGTTCGCCGCGTACGCTCGCTGAGCAACACCAAGGAGGCCGGTTGAGAGCGATCGTTGACTCGGAGAAGTGCCAGGGGCATCAGATGTGTTCGATCGCCTCGCCCGAGGTCTTCGGCAGCGACGAGTACGGCTACGCCGTCATCCTCGTCGCACAGGTGCCAGAAGGAAGCGAGGCGGCAACGCGCCGCGCCGAGGCGAACTGTCCGGAACGGGCGATCACACTCATCGAGGAAGGATGACCACGATGGACGATCGTGCACCCGCCGACGTCACGGCGGACTACGACATCTTCGATCCCGACTTCGTTCGCGACCCGTATCCGACGATGACCGAGATCCGCGAGTCGGGGTGCCCGATCGCCCACACCGAGCGGTGGGGCGGGTCGTGGATGCCGACGCGATATGAGGACGTCGTCGCCATCGCCCAGGAGCACGAGATCTTCACGTCCCGCAACATCCTCGTCACGCCACCTCCGCCGGGCGTGTTCGAGGGTCCGTATGCGGGGATCGCCGCACCGCCGATCAGCTCAGATCCTCCCGAGCACCACTGGCACCGGCGCACGATCCTGCCGACCTTCGCTCCGCAGGCGGTGGCCAAGTACGAGGTCGTGACGCGCGCACTCTGCCACGAGCTCATCGATCGGTTCATCGGCAACGGCCAGGCCGACGCCGCCGGCGACTATGCGCAACGAATCCCGGTGCGAGTGATCGCCACCATGCTCGGTGTGCCGCTCGAGATGTCCGACGAGTTCACGTCGTGGGTGCGCGGTGTGCTCGAGATCGGCCTCACCGATCCGGTCGTGCGCATGGAGAACCGCAACAACATCCTCGGCTTCTTCCGTGCCCAACTCGACGACCGCAAGGCCAACCCGCGTGAAGACGATCTGATCACGGAACTGATGAACACACGAGTGGACGGCGAGCTCGTCCCCGACAACTACGTCATCGGTGTCTGCAACCTGCTCCTGGTCGCCGGCATCGACACGACGTGGTCGTCCATCGGTTCGTCGCTGTGGCATCTCGCCCAGCACCCGGAGCATCGTCAGCAGCTCCGCGACCAACCGGAGATCTGGCCGATGGCCGTCGAGGAGCTGCTGCGCGCCTACTCGCCGGTGACGATGGCCCGCATCGTCGACCACGACTACGAGTTCCAGGGCTGTCCGATGCACGCCGAAGATCGCGTGCTGCTGGCCTTCCCGGCCGCCAACCGCGACCCGCGACAGTTCCAGAACCCCGACGAGGTGATCCTCGATCGCGAGCACAACCGCCACGTCGCCTTCGGCGCCGGCATCCACCGCTGTGCCGGGTCGAACCTGGCTCGGCTGGAGCTGCGCGTCGCGTTGCAGACCTGGCTGGAGCGGATCCCCGAGTTCGAGCTGATCGATCCGTCGGATGTCACGTGGGCCGGCGGCCAGGTCCGCGGCCCGCGCCGCTGCATGGTCCGCTTCCCTCTCTGACCACGTTTGTTAATTTCGCGCCCGCTGGCGGGCCGGGAGTTCACAAACGCGTCGACGAGGAGTAGCCGGGGTCGCTCGGCCAGTTCGGCTGGAACATGTGCCACTGCTCGGGGGCGATGCGGATCAGGAACTCCAGCTCGCGGGCGAGCTCCTGGGTGACGCGGCCGACGTCTTCGCGCAATCCTCCGCGGCGCTCGGTCGGCACGGCGGGCCGCACGATCGCGTGGTGGCCGTCGCGCTTCGGCGTGAAGAACACGCCGACCGGCAGGATCGGGGCGCCGGTGCGGATCGAGAGGGTGGCCGGCCCCGGCGGCAAGGTCGTCCGTTCTCCGAAGAACTCGACCTCGACACCGGTGTGGTCCAGATCGCGATCGCACAACAAGCACACCGTCTCGCCGGCGCGCAGTGCCTTCAGCACCGCCGGCCCGGCCTGCGGACCAGTCGGCACGACCGTC
>DATBKA010000746.1:0-6536 GCA_036556105.1 Ilumatobacteraceae bacterium
CCTCGCCGAGGATGTTGGCGACCGGTACGCGGCAGTCGTCGAAGTTGAGGATCATGTTGTGGTAGCCGTGGTTCGACACGCAGCGGTAGCCGTCGATCACCTCGCACCCCGGCGTGCCGAAGTCGACGAGAAAGCCGGTGATCAGCTTCTTCGGGCCGCGGCTGGTCTGCTCCTCACCGCTGGCTGCGAACAGGATCACGTAGTCGGCGAGGTCGGCATGGCTGATGAAGTGCTTGGTGCCGTTGATGACGTAGTCGTCGCCGTCGCGCACCGCGCTGCACTTCATGCCGCGCACGTCGCTGCCGGCGTCGGGCTCGCTCATCGCCAAGCAATCGACGCGCTCGCCGGTGATCGTGGGGATCAGGTACTGCTGGATCTGCTCGCCCGCGCAGGCGCGGAGGATGTTCGACGGGCGGGCGACGATGTACTGCAGTGCGTACGACGTGGCCCCGAACTCGCGGTCGACGAGCGTCGTGCCGAAGGAGTCGAGCCCCCCACCGCCGAGCTCGGCGGGCATGTTCGCCGCGTACAGACCGGCGCTGATCGAGCGCTGCTTGATCTGGGCGACGAGCTCCGGCGGCACCGAGCCGAGCTTCTCGACCTCGTCCTCGTAGGGGAACAGCTCGCGCTCGGTGAACGAGCGAACGGTGTCGACGATCATCTCGTGCTCGTCTGAAAGGGCGAAGTCCACGTCTCTACTCCGGCAGTGTGAAGTGGCCGGCACGCGCCGCCGGCGGAAGTGATGAGTGTGACGCGGCGATCGCGTCGAGCGCGGCGCGCACGTCAGGAAGGATGGGTGCTGATCGGCCGGCGTTCATGTCGACGTGGACCAGCATCTGCTCCGTCGTCGCCAGGAGCGCATCGGTGTCGCCGTGGAACATCTCGTGGTAGATCAGCAGGCGCTTGCGGTCGGCGCCGAGCACCCGCGTCGTGATCCGCAACGGCTCCCCCTCGGAGGCCTCGCGCAGATAGGCGATGTGCGTCTCCACGGTGTAGAAGCTGTGCCCCGCAGCACGGTACGCGTCGTCGTCGCCGATGAAGGCGAACAGGGCATCGCTCGCCCAACCGAACGCGGTCAGGTACGCAGCCTCGGTCATGTGGTGGTTGTAGTCGACCCACGCCGTCAACACCTCGCCGCGGTACAGGTCGAGCGGCGCCGGCACCACGTCGCCCGGCTGCCAACGTGGGGGCAGGTGCAGTAGACGACCTTCGTGGTCGATCAACGCGCCCGGCGATGCCATGAGGTGAATATAGGTGAGCGGCCTCACCCGAAGTCTTTGAGGAGGCGGGTCGTCTCCGGGTCCAGAAAGCCGGCGACGGTTGCCTCCGTCTCGTGGCCGAGTGCGGTGACGAGGCTCGTCGATGCGGTCTGGTTGAGGACGCGCTTCATCGCCGTGACCGCCAGTGGCGGCAACGCGGCCAAACGGCCGGCCACCTCGTTGGCGCGATCGAGCAACTCGGCGTCCGGCACGACGCGCCAGGCAACGCCCATCGCGGCGAGCGCGATGGCCTCGTAGCGCTCACCGAGGAACAGCATCTCCCTGGCCTTGAGCAGCCCGACGAGCGCCGGCAGCAGTGACGTGACGGCGCCGGTGACGAACAGGTTCAGCGACACCTCGGGGAAGAAGCCTTTGGCGCTCTCCGCCCAGATCGGGAAGTCGCAGTTGATCGCCCACTCGAACCCACCGCCGACGGCCCACCCGTTGATCGCCCCGACGACCGGTTTGGGGCCGAAGACGATCGCTTCGGTCGCTCGCTGGATCGCGACCACGAGGTCGCGCGCTTGCGCCTCGTTTTCCGGCTGGACGTGGTCGCGTCGGTCGTCGCCGGCACAGAACGCACGTCCCGCGCCGGTGAACACGATCGCTCGCGTCAGCGGGTCAGCGTGGGCGTCGTCGAAGGCGACGGCGACGTCGTCGATCAGGGCCCGGTTCATCGCGTTCAGCCGCTCCGGGCGGTTGAGCGTGATCGTGCGCACGCCACCGTGAACATCGCTCAGAACCGTCGCGTACTCGAAGTTGCCTGTCATGCCCGGCAACCTAGTAAGACCGGCGGCGTGCTCCCGGACGTGCCGACGATCGATGGGCTGCTCGATCAGCGGGCGGCGGACAGCGGCGACCGCGTCTTCCTGCGCTTCGCCGGCGGCGACGTGACCTACGCCGCGGCGCGCCGGCGTTCGACCGGGTTGGCGCACGGCTTCGCCGATCTCGGCATCGGCCGCGGTCATCTGGTGCCGGTGATGCTGCCCAACGGGATCGACTTCGCCCTCACCTGGCTGGCGCTGGCGACCCTCGGCGCGGTCTCGACGTTGCTGAACACGGCGTTCCGCGGCCCAGCGCTGGTTCACGCGTTGAACATCAGCGAGGCCGACACGGCAGTGGTCAGCGCCGACCTCGTCGCAAGAATCGCCGAGGTCGCCGACGGGCTGACCCATCTGCGCAGACTCGTTGTCGTCGGCGACCCGGTGGACGTCGGCCTGCCTGGCATCGAGCTGATCACCCCCCACGACCTGTGCACCGACGACGACTCGCCGATCCCTGTCGCCCATTCCGTCACCGACGCCGGGATGGTCATGTTCACGTCGGGTACGACCGGACCGTCGAAGGGCTGCGTGCTGTCGCATCGCTACGCCGTGCGTCAGGCGCAGCTGATGATCGACAACCTTCGCTTGCGCAGCGACGACGTGCTGTACTGCCCGTTCCCCATGTTCCACATCGACGCCACGGTGCTGACCGTCGTGCCGGCGATGGTGCTCGGCACGACGGCTGCGATCGGCGACCGATTCTCGGCGTCACGGTTCTGGGACGAGATCCGTAGCGCTGGGGCGACCGTCTTCGACTTCATGGGTGCGACCCTGACGATGCTGCACAAACGGCCGCACCGCGACGACGATCGCGACAACCCGGCGCGGCTCGGTTGGGGAGTGCCCGTGCCGGAGTTCGCCGGCGAGTTCGAGCAACGATTCGGTGTGCAGCTCGTCGAGCTGTACGGCTCGACCGACGCCGGCATCCCGATGTACCACCCGCTCGACGTGCCCCGCCGGCGGGGCTCATGCGGACGGGTCATCCCGCAGTACGAGGTCCGGCTCGGCGACGCCGAAGGGGACGAGGTGGCGGTCGGCGCCATCGGCGAGATCCTCGTGCGCGCCAACGAGCCGTCGCTGATGGCGGACGGCTACTACGGCATGCCCGAGGCGACCCAGCGCTCGCGCCCTGACTCGTGGTTCCACTCCGGCGACCTCGCCCGGCGCGACGCCGACGGCTACCACTACTTCGTCGGCCGGCTCACGGACAGCATCCGCCGCCGCGGCGAGAACATCTCAGCGTTCGAGGTCGAAGAAGTCGTCAAGCTCCATCCCGGCGTGCTCGATGCCGCGGCGTACGGCGTGCCGAGCGAGCTCAGCGAGGAAGACGTGATGGTTGCGGTCATGCCCCGCCCCGGTGCGGCGCTCGATCCGCGTCAGCTCGTCGACTTCTGCGCGCCTCGGATGGCCGTGCACATGCTGCCCCGCTACGTCGAGATCGTCGAGTCGTTGCCGCGGACGCCGACGGAGAAGGTCGAGAAGTCGGTGCTGCGCCGACGCGGGCTCACCGCGAGCACCTGGGACCGCGCCGGCAGTTAGCCGCGTGGCGCGCCGATGCTGCGACCGACGTTCGCCGGTCGCGGCAGCTTGTCGTGGTGAGCGGCGATCTCGGCCAGCTTGGCCTGCATCTCGGCGGGTGCCGGTGCAGACTTCCCGGCCCGCGTGTCGACGTGGATCATCATGTGCTCCGACGTAGCCACCACCGAGTCGTCGTCGGCGCGATGCACGACGACGAACAGTTGGAAGCGTTTGGCGTCGTGGGCGAGCAGCTGCACGGTGACGTACAGGTGGTCTCCGGCGTGACTC
The DNA here is from genome assembly GCA_036556105.1 of Ilumatobacteraceae bacterium. Classification (GTDB taxonomy): domain Bacteria; phylum Actinomycetota; class Acidimicrobiia; order Acidimicrobiales; family Ilumatobacteraceae; genus JAENVT01. The sequence continues at coordinate 3,890 of DATBKA010000746.1, forward strand.
TGGGCGATGTAGTTGAGGTGGCTCTCCACCGTGTAGTGGGAGAAGCCCGATTGCAGGTAGGCCTCGTCGACGCCGATCAAGCGCATGAACTTGTCACCGGCCTCGCTGCTGATCTGCATGTAGCGGCTGTCGTTGGTGTGGCCGTTGTAGTCGACCCACTCGTTGGGAACGATCCGTTCGTGGATCCGGATCGGCCCGCTGATGTCGATGTCGTCGGGAACACGGTTGCCGCGATCGAACAGCGACTGTTCGAAGTCCGCCAACGTCTGGCCGGCGGCGAAGCCGCGGTTGCGCAGCCCGTGCATCACCTCGACCAGGCAGTCGTCACGCAACGCCTCCAACTCGCGAATCGACATGCCTGCCGCCTGTTCGTCGACCTGCGCATCGCTCTGCGCGCAGATCGTGTCGAGCAGTTCGTCGGTCAGCTCGGGCACGTCCATCAACTTCGTCCACGGCCACTTCAGCGCCGGGCCGAACTGGGCCATGAAATGGCGCATCCCGGCCTCGCCGCCGGCAATGCGGTAGATGAGGAACGTGCCCATGAAGCTCCAGCGCAAGCCGGGGCCGTAGCGCATTGCGTCGTCGATCTCCGCGGCGGTGGCGACGCCGTCGTTGACGAGCCACAGCGCCTCGCGCCACAGCGCCTCCATCAACCGGTCGGCGACGAAGCCGTCGATCTCCTTGGTCAGCAGCAGCGGCTGCATGCCGATGCTGCGATACATCTCGGCGGCGGTGTGCTTCGTGCTGTCCGACGTGGCCGCGCCGCCGCACACCTCGACGAGCGGCATCAGGTAGACCGGGTTGAACGGGTGCCCGACGACCAGTCGCTCCGGATTGACCATGTCGCGCTGCATCTCCGTGGGGAGCAGACCCGACGTCGACGAGCCGAACACCACATCGGGTCCGGCTGCACGGCTCGCCGCGGCGAACAGTTGCTGCTTCAGCTCCAACCGCTCCGGCGCGCTCTCCTGCACGAAGCGGGCACCGTGGACCGCTTCCTCGACGGTGGTGACGATCCGCAGCGAGCCTTCCGGCGGCCAGGGTGCGTTGGTGAGCTTGCCGTAGGCGCGGCGGGCGTTGGCCATCACTTCGCCGACCTTGCGCGACGCCTCGGGATCGGGATCGAACAGCACTACGTCGTGGCCGTTGAGCAGGAACCGTGCCGCCCAACCGCCGCCGATCACTCCGCCGCCGAGCAGGCCGATGTGGCCCGCCTCCTGGCTTGAGGTCATGTGCGCACGCTCTCGGGGCTGCGCGACGTCGGACCGGTGTAGATCGCCGAGGGACGGATCAGCCGTCCCGTGCGCTTCTGCTCGAGGATGTGCGCGCTCCATCCGGCGGTGCGCGCGCAGGCGAACATCGCCGTGAACATGTGCGGCGGCACCTCGGCATAGTCGAGGACCACAGCGGACCAGAACTCGACGTTGGTGGCCAGGACACGGTCGGGGTAGCGGGCCTTCAGTTCTTCGAGCGCGGCCTGCTCCAGCGCCTCGGCTACGGGCACCCGCGGCGACCCGAGCTCTTTCGCCGTGCGGCGTAACACGCGCGCCCGCGGGTCCTCGGCGCGGTAGACGCGGTGCCCGAAGCCCATCAAGCGGTCGCCGCGGTCCATCGCCCGCTTCACCCACCGGGTCGCGTCGCCTTCGCGCTCCACCTCGTCGAGCATCTGCAGCACACGCGACGGCGCGCCACCGTGCAGTGGCCCGGAGAGCGCGCCGACTGCGCCCGACAGTGCGGCGGCGACATCGGCACCGGTCGAGGCGATCACGCGCGCCGTGAACGTCGACGCGTTCATGCCGTGTTCCGCCGCCGAGACCCAATAGGCGTCGACGGCCTTGACGTGATTCGGGTCCGGGTCGCCGCGCCAGCGGCGCATGAACCGCTCGGTGATGGTGGCCGAGCCGTCGATGTGCTTCTGCGGCACCATCGCCAACCCGAGACCGCGGGCGGATTGGGCCACGAACGAGAGCGCCATCACCGAGGCGCGGGCGAGATCGTCGCGGACCTGGACATCGTCGATGTCGAGCAGCTGCTGCAGCCCCCAGAACGGCGCCAGCATCGCCAGCGCGCTCTGCACGTCGACGCGGATGTCGCCGGAGTGCACCGGGATCGGAAACGGCTCTGCGGGAGGAAGACCCGGATCGAACGAGCCGTCGACGAGCAACCCCCACACGTGGCCGTAGTCGTACTTGCCGACGAGATCTTCGATGTCGACGCCGCGGTAGCGCAGCGCACTGCCTTCGCGATCGGGTTCGGCGATCTCGGTCTCGAAGGCGATGACTCCTTCCAGGCCATGTTGCACGCGTTGCTCCTCCTGCTGTGCAGCGCCTTGTTCAGCCATGGCCCGTAACCCCCGTGCGCGTTCAGCCGTGCTTGATCAGCTTCAGCTTGTCACGCACCTCTTGCGGGCCGAGAATCCGTACGTTCATGCTTTCGAGGATCTGCCCGGCGCGAGCAACGAGCTCGGCGTTGGTGGCCTTGTGGCCGGGCCCGAGGTACAGGTTGTCCTCGAGGCCGACGCGCACGTTGCCTCCGGCGAGCGCCGCCATGGCGACGAAGGGGATCTGCATGCGGCCGATCGAGAACGCCGAGAAGACGCAGTCGTTGGGCAAGCTGTTGACCATCGCCATGAACGTGTTCGGATCGT
>DATBKA010000747.1:0-1847 GCA_036556105.1 Ilumatobacteraceae bacterium
CGGCTTTCATCTTCATCAGTGCCGGAAAGACTGCGTTGCACATCCGCTCGTGGTCGATGGCCTCGAGGCACTTGCCGAGCGGGGAGTTGATCTGCAGCAGGTTGGCCATGCGATAGATGTCGCTGGTCTGGTTGGTGCCCGCGGCATGGAAGACAGCTGGGTTGAAGAAGACGGCATCACCCTTATCGAGGGCGAGCTGCACGCGGTGCTCGGCGAAGTAGTCCTTGAACTCCTGGCGCCGCCAGGCGAGGTAACCGAGCAGGTACTTCTGCGAGTTCGGCAAGTACATCGTCGGCCCGCTGGCCACAGGCATGTCGCAATGGGCGATAGCGCCTTGCAGGGTGAGCGCCGCCGAGAGCAGGTGCACGTGGGCTGGGTACTCCTCGGCCCGCTCGATCGTCATGAAGCCGAGGTGGTAGTCGCGGTGTGGCGACTGAGCGAGGCCGCCGGGGTTGACGACGTTGATCTGTGACGTGAGCGCGTAACCGGGCCCGAGCCACGCCGCGGGCGCGAGGGCGATGATGTCGTTGGCGTAGTACTCGACGAAGACATCCGGATCAGCGACGGCCAGCTTCTCCAATGCGTTCCACACACGGTCGTTGTCACCGGGCCGGGCGTAGTGGTCGCCCGCAGCCTGGCCGGAAGCCCGCTGCTCGGCGATCATCGACCGGAACACCTCTGTGGCGGCGTCGACGACTGCGGTGTCGGCAAACGCCCGCTTGAAGGTGACGATGCCAGGGCCGTCGAGGAACGCGTGAGCAAGCTCGGCTTGCACGGCGAGGCGGATGCCCGGGTCGGAGATGAGGGGGCGCAGCGAGTCGCTGTCGTAGACGAGGACGCGGTCCTCGACGCGGGCGGCATACGGGTAGTCGGCAGGGTCGGTCGGTTGCTCGGCGATCGCCACCAGATCGGCGAGTCGGCAATCGGCTTCGCGCAGCCATCCTCGGGAGAGGTCGCTCGAGATCGATGATCCGAGAGCGGAGGAAACGGCGGTCATCGCGCAAATGTAGACCCGGGCAATCGGCGCACGGCTAGCGTGCGCACGTAAGCGCGACCCGTGCCCCCAGAGTTGCCGACGTCCGCGTGGAGGCCACGCCTCGTCGGGGTGGCGTGCCCGCGGTGTTGGTCGCGGCGTTGCTGTGGTCGTTCGGGAGCACGCTCGGCAAGTCGACCCACTCCTCCGGTGTCGTGCTGTCGTTCTGGCGGTTGTGGATCGCCTCCGCCGTGCTGCTCGTGGTCGTTGCCGTCACGCGGCGCTGGCCGAGTCGCCACGACTTCCGGCGCACCGCCATCGCCGGAGTGCTGTTCGGGCTGAACATCTGTGCGTTCTTCATCTCCCTCGAGACCGTGACAATCGCGACCGCGCTGATCATCGCTGCGCTGGCGCCAGTCGTGGCACTGCCCGTGTCTGTCTTGCTGTTCGGCGAGCGGTTCACCTTGATCAAGACGGTTTGCGCCACGGTCGCCGTGATCGGTGTCGTCATCGGCGTGCTCGTCGCTCCCTCGAGCGGCTCGGGTGCGGACAACACCAAGGTCGGCTACCTGTGGGCCGTGTTGGCGTTGGTGTTCTGGGTCGCCTACCTGTTGGTGTCGAAAGGCGTGCGCGCCAAGGTCGAGACCGTGCGATTCATGTTCGTGGTGTCGGTGATCGGTGCGATCACGCTCTCGGTGCTCGTCGTGATCGGAGGCAAGCACCTCGGCGAGATCCACGGCACCGGATGGGCGTGGGTGACGATGCTGGCGATCGGGCCGGGCATCGCCGGGCACGGCCTCGTCGCCTGGGCCCAGCCGCGCGTCGATGCCTCGGTCACGTCCGTGCTGATCCAGGCCGAACCGGTCGCCGCGTC
>DATBKA010000748.1:0-3967 GCA_036556105.1 Ilumatobacteraceae bacterium
TGGCATAGAGCGTCCAGTTGTCGGCGCCCTCGTCGCCGCCGTCGTCGGTGATGACCGACTTGACCAGTTTGAGGGTGGGGGCGACGTCGTCGTTGGTGATGGTGCAGGTGTAGCTGCCGCCGTTGACGGCGGTGGTCGCGCAGTCAGCCGAGTAGGAATCGTCATAGCCACTTGGGCCGCCTGATTCCGTGACCGTGTACGGCCCGGCGTCGATGCTGATCGTGGTGCCCGGGCTCTCGCTGCCATCGAAGCCCGTGCTCGACGGGTTGGAGCCACTGACATTCATCGTCCAGTCCGCCGCGGTGGCGCCACCGCCATCGTCGTTGATGACGTGCTTGATGATCGTGAGCGAGGCGGCCTGGTCGTCGTTGGTCAGCATGCAGGTGTAGCTGCCGCCAAGCGCCGCCGTACCGGAGCACTCGGCTGAGCTGCTGAGCGAGTAGCCAGAGGGACCGCCGCTCTCGGCGACCGAGTAGCTGCCGGCGTCTATGGTGATCGTGACGCCCGGCGACTCCCCGCCATCGAAGGAAGCGTCAGACGGATTGGTCGCGGTGACATCCATCGTCCAGTCAGCGGCCTCGGCGTCACCGCCGTTGTCGTTGATGACGTGCTTGATCACGGTGAGCGTCGGTGCGATGTCGTCGTTGGTGAGCGTGCAGGTGTAGCTGCCGCCGACGACCGCGGTCGTGGAGCAGTCGGCCGACGAGCTCAGGCTGTAGCCGGAAGGCCCACCTGATTCGGTGACCGTGTACGGGCCGGCGTTGATGCTGATCGTGACGCCGGGGCTCTCCTCGCCGTCGAAGCCCGTGTCAGACGGGCTGGAGCCGCTGACATCCATCTGCCAGTCGACCGCGTCGGCCGTGCCGCCGTTGTCGTTGATGACGTGCTTGATGATCGTGAGCGATGCGGCCTGGTCGTCGTTGGTCAGCGTGCAGGTGTAGCTGCCGCCGAGCACAGCGGTGCCGGAGCACTCGGCACTCGAGGACAGGCTGTAGCCGCTGGGACCATTCGACTCAGACACTGAGTAGCTGCCAGCGTCGAGGGTGATCGTCGTGCCGGGGCTCTCGGAGCCGGCGAAGTTGTTGTTCGACGGGTTGGTCGCCGTGACGTCCATCGTCCAGTCGGCTGCGACAGCGGTGCCGCCGTCGTCATTGATGACGTGCTTGATGACCGTGAGCGTCGGCGCGATGTCGTCGTTGGTGATGGTGCAGGTGACGTCCTCGCCCTCATCGAGGGTGACCGTGCCGCCGAGCAGCGCCGGGCATTCCGGATCGCCGGTGATCGACACGAAGTCGTAGCCGGCGGCCTGCGTCTCGTTGATGGCGTAGGCCGTGTTGGCAATGAGCGTGTAGGCGTGGCCGCTGGTGGCGGCGTTGCCGCCGATGGTGAGCGCGAAGTCATCGGGCGCAGCGCTGCCGCCGCTGTCGTTGGTCGGGTCCTTGATCAGCGTGAGGGTAGGTGCGACGTCGTCCACGTTGATGGTCATTGTGTTGGGCGACTGGTCGAGATCGACGCCGTCGTCGGCCGTGCCGCCGTCGTCCTGGACCTGGAAGGTGAAGCTGGTGTAGGGCTCGCCGGACTCGCCCGCATCCGGCGTGAAGACAAGCTTGCCGGCATCAATATCCATGGCGCCGATTGAGTCGCCTGCATTGACCGGCGTGCCGTCGTTCTCCAGCGACCCTTCGGCGGGCAGCGTCGTCACCTTGACCGCCAGGAGCGAGTGGCCGTCGCCGTCGTTGAAGCCGAAGTCGGCACTGGCGAAGGTGTAGGGCGTGTCCTGGGCTGTCGTGACCGTGTTGTCGGTGCCCGCGGGGGCAATGTTCGCCGGAGGCGCGACACCGGCCATGGCCGCGTAGAAGTACGCCGCCCCCGAGTCGGTGGCCGACTCGTCCGATTGCTCGCCACCGATGCCGTTCGACGCACTGTCCTCGTTGGGCGCGCCGATGACGACGGTGTCATTGACCGCGACGGCACGGCCAAACAGGTCGCCAGCGCCGGTGTTTGAAGCCTTCAGGTACGCCTGCTGGCTCCACGTGGAGCTGCTGCGCCGGAAGAGGTAAGCGGCGCCAGAGCCCGGGGCGGCGTTGCCAGCCTGGTCGCCGCCGATCCCGGTCGCGGCGCTGTCCTCTCCGGTCGCGCCGACTACGACGGTTTCGGCCGAGACTGCGACCGCCCAGCCAAACGCATCCTCGGAGGCCGTATTCGAGGACTTCACGTAGGCCTGCTGCGACCATGTCATTCCGCTGCGGTTGAAGACATAGGCGGCGCCCGAAACGGGAGCAGCGTTGTTCGCGCCGTCGCCGTTGACGCCCGTCGCGCTGCTGCCCTCGTACGGCGCGCCAACGACGACCACATCTCCGGAGACACCGGCCGAGTTGCCGAACTGGTCGCCGCCGTTGGTGTTGGACGCCTTCAGGTATGCCTGCTGGCTCCACGTCGTGCCGCTGCGCGCGAAGACGTACGCCGCGCCGGCTTGCAGCGCGCTATTGCTGGCCTGGTCGCCGTCGATGCCGGTCGCGCTGCTGTCCTCGAAACGGGCACTTACGACAACCGTGTCCCCCGAGACACCAACCGCGTATCCGAACTGGTCGTCAGCGCCCGTGTTCGACGCTTTCAGATATGCCTGCTGCGACCAGGTCGTGCCCGTCCGGGTGAAGACGTAGGCGGCGCCCGAGTCGACCGCGGCATCATTGGATGAGCCATCGACTCCGGTTGCGCTTCCGTCCTCCCCGTACGAGCCGACCACGATCGTGTCGCCGTCGGTGGCAACGGCATAGCCGAAGTTGTCGGTTGCCCCCGTGTTCGAGGCCTTGAGGTAAGCCTGTTGGCTCCATGTCGTGCCGCTGCGGACGAAGACATAGGCCGCACCCGAATCGACCGCGCTCACGTGATCCGTCTGGCTTCCGTTGACGCCGGTGGCGATGCTGTCCTCGTGCTGTGCGCCAACGACGACGGTGTCGCCCGAGATCGCAACCGCCCGGCCGAAGAGGTCGCCGGCGTCTGTGTTGCTCGCCTTGAGGTATGCCTGCTGAGCCCAGGTGTCGCCGTCGCGGACGAAGACATAGGCCGCGCCGGAGTCGGCGCTGGAGTTGTCCGACTCGTCGCCATCGACCCCAGTGGCGCTGCTGTCTTCGAGGTAGGCGCCCACCACGGCCGTATTACCCGACACGGCGACTGACCAGCCGAAGGCATCGCCGGCACCCGTGTTCGAGGCCTTGGCATAGCTCGGGTCGGGGTCGAGGTCGAGGTCGCCGTAGATGTAGCCCGCGCCCGAATCGGCGGCCGCGTTGCTCGCCTGGTCGCCGTTGACACCTGTGGCCGCGCTGTCCTCCTGGAAGGCGCCCACGACGACCAGCTCGTCGGCGATGGCGACCGAGTAACCGAACTTGTCGCCGGCGGCCGCATTGGAGGCCTTGAGGTACTCGAGCGAGGACCAGGCCGATCCGTCTCGCGCGAACGTGAACGCGGCTCCTGAGTCGGCGGCAGAGTCGTTGGTGGCGTCGCCGCCGATGCCGGTGGCGGCCGAGTCCTCCTGGTGGGAGCCCACGACCACCCCATCGCCGGAGACGGCGACGGAGTAACCGAAAGCGTCGGTGATGTCCGGGCTCGAACCCTTGAGGTACGCCTGTTGCGACCAGGCCATGCCGCTGCGGAAGAAGACGTATGCCGCGCCCGCTGCGGCAAGGCTGTCGTCCGCTGCGTCACCGTCGACGCCAGTCGCATCGCTGTCTTCGCCCGTCGCCCCGACGATCACTGTGTCCATGTCGATAGCAACCGACCACCCGAGCTGGTCGAGTGCTTCGCCATTGGTCGCTTTGAGGTAGGTCTGCTGACTCCATGTCGTGCCGGAACGCGTGAACACATACGCTGCGCCGGCGTTCGCGGCCGCGTCGTCGTCGGCGCCGTTGACCGTCGTTGCCGAGCCATCCTCCTGGTACGCCCCGACCACGGCGCTGTCACCGGAGAC
>DATBKA010000749.1:0-3365 GCA_036556105.1 Ilumatobacteraceae bacterium
GGCGACCAACGACGAGTCGGAGTGGTAGTGACCGAGGCCGGACACAAACGATCGATCGATCTTGACTCCCGACACCGGGTAGCGCTTCAGCGTCGACAACGAGGAGAAGCCCGTGCCGAAGTCGTCGACCGACAGGCGGACGCCGAGCGAACGCAGCCCGACCAGCACTCCCGCGGTCGAGACCGAGTCCTCCATCATCACGCCTTCGGTGATCTCCAGCCACAACGCTTCTCCGGGCAAGTCGTGGCGAGCAAGGGCTTCGGCCACCGTGTCGACGATGTCGCTCTCCCGGATCTGACGCGGGGAGAGGTTGACGGACATGTAGAGGTGTTCGCCGCCGGGGATCGTCCGTCGCCAATGAGCGAGCGATCGGCACGATTCGTCGAGCACGAACGCTCCGAGCGGCACGATGAGACCGGACTCTTCGGCGACGGGGATGAACTCGGCCGGCGAGACCATCCGTGATTCGTCCCACCAGCGGGCCAACGCCTCGAAGCCCAGCACGTTGCCACTCGGCAACTCGACGAGTGGCTGGAAGTAGGGGGAGATGTCGTTGGTCGACAGCGCCTGGCGGATCCGCCGTTCCATGTCCACCCGCCTGGCGACCCGCTCCAACATCGACGTGTCGAAGACGGTCACGGAGTTGCGGCCGCCGTCCTTGGAGCGGTACATCGCCGTGTCGGCTTCGCGGATCAGAGTCGCCGCGTCGTCCGTCGGTGAGCCGTACGAGATGGCGATGCCGATCGAGGCCGAGACGAACACCTCCCCGGCGTCGAGGAGGAACGGCGCGCCGAGCACCCGCCTGACGCGATCGGCGAGGGCGGCGGCGCCGGCCCCGTCGAGTCCGGCGGCGACGACGAGGAACTCGTCGCCCGAGATCCGTCCGACGACATCGTCGCGGCGCACGGTGTCGCTGATGCGCACGCCGGCCTGGACGAGCAGCTGGTCCCCGACGGCGTGACCCATCGAATCGTTGACGAGCTTGAACTGATCGAGGTCGATGAACATCAACGCGATCGGCTGCGCGCTGTGGCGCGACTTGTCGATCAAGCCATCCAGGTGCCGCACGACCAGCACCCGGTTGGGCAGACCGGTGAGATCGTCGTGGTTGGCCTGATGGGCGAGTCGAGCAGCGAACGCCGCTTGGTCCTTCATCGCCTGTGCGACTCGCATCACTGCCGACACGGCAAGAACGAAGCAGATCGCCGCAGTCACCAACCGGGCGAACGAGGGCTCATGAATGGCCATGACCATGACCGGGGCCAGCAGCGCGGCGGCGACGGCACCGAGCCGGCCACGGCTGATCGTGCTCACTGATCGCTGGGCCGGACGGTCGATGCGATTCATCGAGGGCAGCAGCGCGGCAGTGCCGATCGACGCCGGGACGAGGAGGTACGGCACTTCGAGCAGTCGTTCGTTGCCGTGGATCCAACCTGCGTCGCCGAGCGCGAACACGATGTCGCCCACGAACAGAGCTGCCGTGCCGCCGAGCAGCAGCGAGAACGCCGACGAAGGTTGCCACGACGCGAACGCCAGCCGGGCGGCCAGGACGAGGAGGCACATCGAGATCGCCGGGTAGATCGCGATCGCGATGCGCGCCATCACCCACGCGTGGTCGATGCGCAACGTGGGCAGGATGAGCAGTTCGTTGACGAGCAGCAGTGCTCCGGCGCCGAGCATGATCCCGTCGAGTCGGGCGACACGATCGTCGGGGGCGCGCCGCGCCCGCAGCATGCCGTACAGGGCGGCCCCGAACATCGCGTAGCCGGGCAGCGCGAAGACGTCAGGGAGCAAGGAGCGATGATGAGTGAGATCGCCGGTTGCGTTGGTGGCCTCGCGTGCCACGCCGGCGATCGTCCACAACACCCCGGTCAGCACCAGCGCCCACCACGGCCAGCGCAGCTTGGGTCGGTGGATGCGGAGGCCGACGAAGGCGCACGCGATGGCGGCGATGATCACGAGGGGGTAGGTGAGTCCGCCCAGCACGCCCCAGACGTGAGCGGCGATGACGGTGACGTATGCACCGAGTGAGATCAGCAGCGTGCGATGCGCTGCCCACGGCGCGCCGCGTCGGCCAGTGTCCACTCCCGTCGTGCCACTGCGGGTCTCTGTGTTGCTCGAGTGCATGCGCGTTCTCGCTGACTCGTGATTCGTTGAGGCGAGGATGGTCACAGAATCGGGCCAACGGCAAGGGCACTACGTCCCAGGCTGGGATCACTCGTGGTCGATCGCCGACCACATGCAGTGATCAGCGCCCGCCGACGGTGCTCGTCGGGGTCGATCGCCGTTGAATCCCCTTGGCACGAACGGACCAACGGCCGTTGACTGCCGTACCATCACGACCATGGATAGCGACCTTGGCACAGGCGCGCCCGACGCAGAGCTGCAGTCGTTCGCGCAGATGCCGGGAGGGCTGATGCCGGCGCTGCACTCGCTGCAACACCGCTTCGGCTACATCGATCAGTCGTACATTCCCGTGCTGGCCGACGTGTTCAACATCTCCGAGGCCGAGGTTCACGGTGTCGTCAGCTTCTACAAGGACTTCCGCACCACACCGCCCAAGGGTCCGATCGTCCAGGTGTGCCGAGCCGAAGCCTGCCAAGCACGTGGCGCGGCGGACGTCTTCACCCGGGCCACCGAGGTAGGTGCCGGCGCGGCCGTAGAGGTCGAGGAGGTGTTCTGCCTCGGCAACTGCGCTCTCGGGCCGTCTGTCGCCGTGGACGGCCGGCTCCATGCCGGCGTCGATGCGACCGCTGTCGAACTCATCGTCCATCGAGCCGCTGGCGCAACGCTGACTCCGTCGGTCGCCGAGACCGCCGCCACCGGCATCGCCGTCTTCGTGCCCCGCGATGCAGCGGCGAGGTCCGTCGGCGCCGATGCCGTTGCCGCGGCGCTGGCCCAGCAGCCGGGCGTGCGCGTCGTGCGCAACGGATCACGAGGCATGTTGTGGCTCGAGCCGCTCATCGAAGTGGAGACCGACGAAGGGCGCGTCGCCTATGGCCCCGTGCAAGCGGCCGACGTACCGGAGTTGATCTCCGCTGGCCTGTTGACCGGTGCCGACCATCCGCTGCGCTTGGGGCCGACCGAGCAGCTGCCGTGGATGCAGCGACAGCAGCGGGTCACGTTCGGCCGCGTCGGCGTCGTCGATCCACGGTCGGCTGACGACTACGTCGATCACGGTGGCCTGACCGGCTTGCAGACGGCGCTGTCGATGGCGCCTGCGGATGTCGTCGCCGCCGTGACGGCGAGCGGGCTGCGCGGTCGCGGCGGCGCGGCCTTCCCGACGGGCATCAAGTGGCAGACGGTCCTCGATGCACCGGGCCCGAAGAAGTACGTCACCTGCAACGCCGACGAGGGCGACAGCG
>DATBKA010000750.1:0-3481 GCA_036556105.1 Ilumatobacteraceae bacterium
TGGACGCCCGAAGACCTCGCCGTCGTAGAAGTGATCGAGTCGCGCCGCGACGTGCTGCGGACGATGTTCCCCGGCGTGACGATCAGCGAGACGGTTCCGTCGACGGAGGCCGCGGTCATCGCCGTCAAACCGCACGACGCACCCGCCGCGGCGACCGCCGCGGCACAGTCCGGGGCGCGGCGAATCCTGTCGATCGCTGCCGGAGTGTCCGTCGACACGTTGGAGCGGGCCTCCGGCGCGGACATCGCCGTCATTCGCTCGATCCCGAACACTCCGGCGTTGCTGGGCAAAGGAGCGGCGGCGATGTGCGCCGGTTCGTTTGCCACCGACGACGATCTGGCGTGGGCGGAGACGGTCCTCGGCGCGGTCGGAACCGTCGTGCGCGTTCCCGAGCCGTTGCTCGATGCAGTGACCGGCCTCACCGGCAGCGGCCCGGCGTATCTGTTCCTGGTCGCCGAAGCGCTGATCGATGCCGGGGTGCTGGCCGGCCTGACCCGACCGGTCGCCGACGCTCTGGTCCGCCAGCTGTTCGTGGGATCGGCGGCGATGTTGGCCGGCGGCGACGACCCGGTGGCTCTGCGGGCCATGGTGACATCACCGGGCGGCACGACGGCGGCCGGCTTGCGCGTGCTCGAGGAGCACGCCGCCCGCGCCGCCTTCATCGAAGCAGTTCAAGCGGCGACGCGGCGCAGCCAGGAGCTCGGTCGCCCTCACTGAGCTCAGCCGGTGCTCACCAAGAGCGCACGCCAGTTCACAGGATTTGGAATTTTCTCGTGTGACTCTTTTCTCAGTGCCTCGCGTATGTCTAACCTTGTCGCAGGTCGTTCCGACCGCCGCGTGATTCTCACACGGAGTCGCATCCGCAAGGATGCGCCGACAGGGCTGGTGCCATCGGGGGGTTGGCATCGGCCCTTGTCGATTTTTCCGGCCAGGTTCGCGCCGCCTGGCTAGGTTGTCGCCGATGGGCCGCCGGTACGAGACAGTCTCGCTGCTGACCGACTACGGCCTCGCCGACGAGTTCGTCGGAGTGGTCAAGGCCGTGATCCGCGACATCGCCCCACACGTGCAGATGATCGACCTCACCCACCAGATCGCTCCGTTCGACGTGCGCGCCGGAAGCCTCGCCCTTGCCCGGTGCATCTCGTACGTGCCGACTGGCGTCATCCTCGGCGTCGTCGACCCCGGCGTCGGTGGGGCGCGCAAGTCGATCGCCATCGAGGTGGCCGATGGTGAGGGCGTGCTCGTCGGGCCCGACAACGGTCTCCTCGCTCCTGCGGTGGCGATGGCCGGAGGCAGCGGACGCGCCGTGTCGCTGACGAACGACGAGTACCACTTGCTGTCGCACGGGGCAACGTTCGCCGGCCGCGACATCTTCGCTCCCGTCGTCGGTCACCTCTGCAACGGTGTCGACCTGGCCGAACTCGGCGAGCTGATCGATCCCGACGAGCTGATGCCCGGCATGGTGCCGTTGCCGCGGCAGGACGGCGAGGCCATCGTCGGCGAGGTGCTGTGGGTCGACCACTTCGGGAACTGTCAGGTCAACATCGGCCCGGAAGAGATCGCCGACTGGGGACCGCAGATCCAGCTGTCGTTCGGAGAGACGGTACGCGTGGCCACCCGCCAGCCCACGTTCTCCGCCGTTTCGACCGGGGCGATCGGCCTCGTCGTCGACAGCTCGGGGATGCTGGCCATCGTGCTCGACCAGCGTTCGGCAGCAGCCGAGCTCGGCCTCGGTGCCGGAGACCAGATCACGTTGGCCCCGGTGACGGACGAGGCAGCAGCGCCGGCAGACGGCGGCGTCACCACGAGCGTGCAGCTCCGCGACCGCTAACTTGACCGACATGCGCCCGGCCACCACGCTCACCTTGGCCTTGTTGCTGCTGCTGATCCTCACCGCTGGCGTGATCTCGTTGCTGCGCCTGTAGCAGATGAACCTGGCGCACCTCCTCGACGGGCATCCCGACGACCACATCGCCGTGGTCGATCGAGGCCGCTCGATCAGCTACGGCGAACTCCGCCGCCGGATCGGCGAGCTGCGCGGTGGCCTGAGCCGGCTCGGCATCGGGAGGGGCGATCGCGTTGCCTTGCTGTGTGCCAACGGCCAGCCGTTCATCGAGACGTACTTCGCCGTGCTCGGCCTCGGTGGCGTCGTCGTACCGATGAACCCGCACAGCCCGGCACCGGAGCTCGAGCGCGAGATCGCCACCGTGCAGGCCGTCGCCGCCGTGGTCGACGAGCGCGCCGCGACGGTCTGGCAGTCACTCGACACGGGTTCGTTGCCGATGCTCAGGCATGCGATCGTCACGCGGCTGGCGGGTGGTGCCGCGGATCAGATCTCCTTCGACGGTTTATTCGGCGGTGACGCTGTCGACATCGTCGACGTCGATCCCGACACGCTTGCGGTCTTGATCTTCACCAGCGGCACCGCGGGATCGCCTCGCCCGGCGATGCTCAGCCACGGCAATCTCCAGGCCAACATCGATCAAGGCCGTTCGGCGGAGGCGCGCATCAACTCCGACGACGTCGTCTACGCGGTGCTCCCGATGTTCCACATCTTCGGCCTCAACGTGGTGCTCGCGCTGACGTTGGCGGCAGGCGCGACGCTCGTCGTCGAGCAACGCTTCGATGCCAGCGCGTTGATCGAGGCGATCAGCGATCATCGCATCACCGTGGTGCCGGGCGCCCCGCCATTGTGGGTCGCCCTCAGCAACTTCGAAGGAGCGACCGCCGACTCGTTCGCATCGGTGCGCCTGGCGCTCACGGGCGCGGCGAAGATGCCGGAAGACGCGATCCGCCGACTGCACGACCGCTTCGGCATCGACTTGGCCGAGGGATACGGGCTCACCGAGGCATCCCCGATCGTCACCAGCTCGGCGGGACTGCCGCTGAAGGTCGGATCGGTCGGCAAGGTGCTCGACGGCATCACCGTACGGCTCGTCGACGACGACGACGAGGACGTGCTGATGGGCGACGCCGGTGAGATCTGGGTCAAGGGCCCGAACGTGTTCCAGGGCTATCTCGACGATCCGGCACAGACGGCACGGGTGCTCACCGATGACGGATGGTTGCGCACCGGAGATGTCGCCGTGACCGACGAGGACGGGTATCTCTATCTGGTCGACCGCGCCAAGGACTTGATCATCGTCAGCGGGTTCAACGTCTACCCGGCGGAGGTCGAAGAGGTGATCGCTGCCCATCCAGCTGTCACCGAAGTCGGCGTGGCCGGTGTTCCCGACGCACTCACCGGCGAGTCGGTCAAGGCTTGGGTCGTGGTTCGCCAAGGCATGAGCGTCGATGCGGAGGCGATCGCCGAGTGGTGCGGCCACCGGCTGGCCCGGTACAAGTGCCCGGCGCAGGTGGTGTTCGTCGACCTGTTGCCGCGCAACGCCGGTGGCAAGTTGCTACGCCGCGCGCTGACGTAGCGCCTTCGCCTGACGTTGCGGTGTCGTCGAGGCGACGAGGAAGCCGGCGAACAGGACAG
>DATBKA010000751.1:0-4598 GCA_036556105.1 Ilumatobacteraceae bacterium
ACGATCTGGAGCTGGTGTTGCAGACCATGGTGCAGCTCTCCAAACGGGATGACCACAGTGGGCTCGACCCGACGTTCGCCCCCGAGTCCGCTGACATCCGCATCATCGACGTCAACGGCAATTGGCACGTGTTCGAAACGACGACCTGGAACCACCTCGACATCGAGGACGTTGCCGCCGTGCTGTGCGTGTGCAAGCGAGTGCGCGATCGTTCCGACCTGCCTCTCGCGATCGAGATGCTCGGCTCCGGGGCCGAGCTCGACGAGGTGCTCCCGATCATCGCCCGCCTCGCCGAACACTCGATCGGCGGTGGCGAGGTTCGTACCGCGTTCGCGTGGAAACACGGCGACCATGCGCTGATCGTCAGCGCTCCCGGTGATCAGCCGCTCGACCCACGTCTCGCCGACGCAGCGCAGATCGTGTGGTCGAGCCACCTACTCGTCCCGACCGTCGTCAGTGATCTGAACGATCCGGTCCTGGGCGGCGTCGGCGAGTTGGCGGCGGCCGAGGGGTTCCGCGGCGCGTTTCTGGTGCCGATCGAGGACCCATCCGGCCCGGAGATCATCGGGGCAATGGTCGCCTGGGGAGCGTCGACGATCGACTTCCAGGTGCCGGCTCAATCTCCGTTGCACGTTGCTGTCCGTCTGGCCGCATTGGCGATCGCCGACCATCACCTCAAGCGCAACCTCCGCTGGGCGGCAGCGCACGACCCGCTCACCGGCCTCGTCAACCGTGCCGAGTTCTCGCGGCGCCTCGACGAGTTCTCGAATGGTGACCTGATCCTGCTGTACATCGACCTCGACGACTTCAAACCGATCAACGACGTCTACGGCCATCCTGTCGGAGATCTCGTGCTACGCGAGGTGTCGAGACGGATCGAGACAACGGTGGGGACTCGCGGCGTGGTCGGCCGGATCGGTGGTGACGAGTTCGCCGTGGTCTGTCCCGGCATGACCGACGCCAACGAGGGCCGCAAGTTCGCCGACCACATCGTCGAAGCGATCCGCACCCCGTTGATCGCCCAAGGGTTGCGATTGACGGTTGGCGGATCGATCGGCGTCGCCGTCGGAGCTCACCCGTTGATCCCGTCGGTGCTCGCCAGCCGCGCCGACGAGGCGCTGTACCAGGCCAAGCACTCGGGCAAGAACACCGTGTGCATGGCCAACTGACAGCACGGCTGTCTTCGAAATTGCTCGTGACGGAGACGATGGCGGTACGGCTGCGCGCCTCCAACGCACATCTCACCGCTCCGCTGCCGGAAGGGTGATCACAAAGGAGGCACCCCCCGCCTCCGTGTCGTCGACCCTGATCGTTCCCCCGTGCCTGCGCACGGTGTCGGCGGCGATGGCCAAGCCCAGCCCGAATCCTCCGGTCGAGAGGTGCCTCGAGTCGTCGAGTCGAGCAAAGCGCTCGAAGATGCGCGTTCGATCGACTGCGGGAATGCCGGGGCCGTCGTCGCTGACAGTCAGCGTCACGATGCCATCGCGTTGCTGTGTCGCCAACGTGATCCGGCTTCGCGCGTGGCGGGCCGCGTTCTCGCCTAGGTTGCGCAGGGCGCGTCCGAGCTGGCCGGCGTCGCCGCGAGCTCGCGCTGTCTGCACTCCTGCGGTGTCGACGACGACGTCTCCGCCGGCGCGTAGCAGGCGTGCTTCCTCGTTCGCCAGCACGCCCAGGTCGACGAGCCCACTCGGAGGCAGATGGCCCTGCGCGTCACCTTCGGCAAGGATCAGCAAATCGTCGACGAGACGTTGCAGTGTATCGATCTCGTCGAGCACGCTGCGTTGTGTGGCCGCCATGTCCGCGGTCTGTGGATGGGCGAGGTCGACCTCCAGCTCGGCGCGCATGCGGGTCAGCGGACTGCGCAGCTCGTGCGATGCGTCGGCGACGATCTGCTGCTCACGACGAGAGGCCTTCTCGACGCGGTCGAGCATCTCGTTCATCGTCCGTGCCAGGCGGGCGATCTCGTCGTCAGACCGTGGCTCGGAGACGCGGCGATGCAGGTTGTCGCCGGTGATGCTGGCCACGTCGGAGCGGATCAGTTCGACAGGACGCAAGGTCCGGCCGACGAGCCACCACACCAGCAGGCCCAGGAGCGCGGTGACGGCGGGAATCGCAATGAACAGTCCGGTGCGCAACGCGGCAACGCTCTCGTCGACGTCGTCGATCGTCAGCGCGGTGTGGATCACGACGCCGTCGATCGATCGCGACATCAGGCGATACCGGCTCTCGTCGATCTGCAAGTGGACGGTACGGACCCGACCGGCCGCTGACGCCGACGGCGGCAGCGCGGGTTGGCTGAGGAAGTTGCGCGTGCTGGCAATCACCCGGCCGTCACCGTCGACGACTTGGGCGACGGCGTCTTCGTCGCCTTGGCCGGTGATGACGGGTTGCAGGCTGCCGTCGGAGTACGCCCGCTCGATGCCGAGGCTGTTGGCGGTCAGCAGTTCGTCGACGTTGCCGGTGAGGATCTTGCGCTGGGAGTAGAGCAACGCCATACCCGTCGAGAGCAGCACGAGAGCGACGGCGGCCACGGCGACCGCCGTGATTCTCAGCCGAATGCCGCGTTGCCTGCTACGGCGCATCGAACCGGTACCCTGCGCCGCGTACGGTCGAGATCATCTCCGTGCCGGCCGTCTCGTGGATCTTGCGCCGCAGTCGGGCGACGTAGACCTCGACGATGTTCGGATCGCCGTCGAAGTCGTCGCTCCACACGCCGTCGATGATCTCCGTCTTCGACACGACGATTCCGACACGCCGGCTGAGGAACTCCAGCACGTCGAACTCTCGCGACGTCAACGATACCTCGGTCTCTGCGCACCAGACACGGCGGCTTGCTGGTTCGATGCGAAGGTCGCCGATGTGCAGCGGCGTCAGCGGTCGCGTGGCCGCCCGCCGGAGCAGAGCCCGGATACGAGCAACCAGCACCGGGAACGAGAACGGCTTGGTCAGGTAGTCGTCGGCGCCGGTGTCGAGGGCTTCTGCTTCGTCCAGGTCGCCGCTCTTCGCCGTCAACATCAGCACGGGCGTCCACACCTCGGCCCGGCGCAGATCGGCGCACACCCGGTAGCCGTTGCGGCGCGGCAACATGATGTCGAGCACGATCAGGTCGTACGCCCCTTCGACAGCGTGCCAGAGGCCGTCGTCGCCGTCGAAGCAGACCTCGACGGTGAAGCCCTCCGCCTGCAGGCCGCGTCGAACCGCTGCCGCGATCTTCCTGTCGTCTTCGACCAGCAGCAGCTTCGGCACGAGTGCGCTCCTCGTGCTCCAGTCTCGCGAACTCGACCTGACTCCGCGCTGAATTCGTCGTCGGTGTTCAGCGACGATTCAGGAGGCGCGTGGGACGATCGCCGGGCGAGGAAGGAGACGCGATGCTGTTCCGATCTGTTCGACAGGTGATGGTCTGCGCGGCGACTGCTGCATCGTTGGTCGGATGTGGCAGCGATGGGTCGGGAGGCGGCAACGGTTCGTCGCCGGGTTCGGGCTCGCCGCCGGGTAGCGCGGTCATCGACCCCGGCGACGGCGGGGACTACCACCCAGCGCTCGCCGCCACCGACGCTGTCGACGTCATCGACAACACGTACTTGCCGTTGCGTACCGGCTCGATGTGGCGGTACGAAGGCGACGGCGAGAACGGTCACGAAGTGACGGAGATCGTCGTCACGGCCGATCGCAAGATGATCATGGGCATCTCGGCGGTCGTCGTCCACGACACGGTCACGGTCGACGGCGAGGTTCTTGAAGACACGTACGACTGGTACACCCAGGATCGTGATGGCAACGTCTGGTACTTGGGCGAGGCGACGCAGGAGTTCGAGGACGGCAAGGTCGTCAGCACCGAAGGCTCGTGGGAAGCGGGTGTCGATGGGGCGTTGCCAGGCATCGTCATGCCTGCGTCTCCGACGGTTGGCGCTGCCTTCCGACAGGAGTTCTACGCCAGTCACGCAGAGGATCTGATGAAGATCACAGGAATGGGCAGCGCCCTCGCCGTCACCGCCGGCAGCTATTCCGATGTCGTGACGACGAACGAGTGGACCCCGCTCCAGCCTGAGACCATCGAGGAGAAGTCATACGCCCCGGGCGTGGGGATGGTCCGCGAGACGGTGATCTCCGGGGGGACCGGCACCACCGAGCTCGTTGCCTTCACCCCGGGTGGATGAGCCGGTCTCGTTCAGGCGGCGTTCAGCAGCCTTCTCGTACCATCGCATCATGCAAAGAAAGACGCGCATCTCCGTCACTGTGGCCGCGGTTGCGGTCGTGCTCGCCGCCGCCGGAGCAGCGGCCCGCGCCGCTACCGACGACGAAAGCGACACGCCGATCACCGGTCCGGCGTTGCAGCAGGCCAGCACGGCTGCGCTGGCCGCGACGGGCGGTGGCCGGGTGACCGCCACCGAAGTCGGTGACGAGGACAGCTACTACGAAGTCGAGGTCACGCTTGACGACGGGTCGCAAGTCGACGTCCAACTCGACGCTGCCTTCAAGGTCGTCTCCTCCTCAGCCGACGACGAGTCGGGGTCGGACTCGACCCAAGACTGACCCGGAACGGCGGCAAGGTACCGAATCTTCGCTCTGGCCGAAGTCTCCGTGACTTGCTTGACTTA
>DATBKA010000752.1:0-4204 GCA_036556105.1 Ilumatobacteraceae bacterium
GACGTCGCCGACGGAAACCACCGCACCATCGGCCGACGCATCGACGACGATCAACCCGTCGGCTTCGACGTCGACGTCGGCAGCGACGACGACTCCAGCGCCCGCGTCGACCGCGGCGCCGACCACGACCGCGACGCAATCGACGACCGTCTTGCTGACCGATGCCGAGGTCGCCGACCTCGAAAAGCAGCTCGACGAGATCGATCAGCTCCTCGCCGGCGTCGACGCCGATCTCAGCCAAGACTGATCTTCCTCGGCAAGAATGGGACGGTGGCACCAGGTCCCCGGCGGTGAGCTTCGATGGCCGCTGACGGAGGACGTGTGCTCGTTGTCGAGGACGACGATGCCGTGCGCTCTGCGGTCGATCGCGGCCTCGGGGTGCACGGCTTCGACGTCTCCACCGTCTCCGACGCCGAGTCAGCGCTCACCGCTGTCGCCCGCCATCGCCCTGACCTGATGATCGTCGACGTCGGCCTCCCCGGCATGTCGGGCATCGAGCTGTGCACGCGGCTGCGTGGCCTCGACGTCGACACCCCGATCCTCATCCTGTCGGCTCGCGACCAGGTTGGTGACCGGGTCGCCGGTCTGCAAGCCGGCGCCGACGACTACCTCGTCAAGCCGTTCTCGCTCGACGAGCTGGCGGCGCGGCTGCATGCGCTGATGCGCCGGGCCCGACCGGCGGCCGCGCCGACATCGGCGCTGTCTGCGGGCCCGTTGTGGGTCGACCTCGATCGCCGTGTGGCGACCGTCGACGACGTGCGTCTCGAACTGTCACGCCGCGAGTTCGACTTGCTGGCCACGTTCGCCGCCAACCCAGGGATCGTCCTGTCGCGGATCCGCTTGCTCGAGCTGGTGTGGGGCTACGACTTCGAGGTCGACACCAACGTCGTCGACGTGTTCGTCGGCTACGTGCGGCGAAAGCTGGAAGCTGCGGGCGACCATCGTTTGATCGAGACCGTGCGCGGCGTCGGCTTCGTGCTGCGAGCCGGCTGATGCGCCTGGCGACGCGCACCGGCTTGGCGGCGTTCGTCGGCGCCAGCATCACCCTGCTGCTCGTCGCCGCCCTGTTCCGCGGTTCGTTCGCCAGCATCCTTCGGGACAGAGTCGACGCCCAGTTGAAGGAACGAGCCAAGACGGCTCCGATCCTTGCCGCGGTCGCCGATCGCCTCGCCCAGTCCGAGCTGCGCACCACGTTGGAGGGGGCGCGTGTTCAGAGCGACGGAGACACGATCGAGCTCGGTCTCCTGCCGGCGGACCCGCTGCCGGAACGGATCGAACCAGGTTGGTCGACGGCGCGCGCCAGCGGCGACCGCTGGCGGCTGTACACGGTCGAGGTGGTCGACGTGCCCGAGCCCGGCGACCACGCGTTGGTGCAACTCGTCGCGCCGCTCGGCGACGCCGACGCTCGCGCCGCGCAACTACGCCGTCAGGCGCTGCTGATCGTCGCTCTGACGTCGGTGGCCGCCGGATTGGTCGGGTACCTGCTCGGGCTGGTGGCGACGCGCCCCCTCACCGCGCTGCGGCGCGACACCGAACGCATCGAGGATGCCCAGCCGGAGACGTGGCATGTGGGCACGAGCTACGGGTCGGTCGAGGTCGACGATGTCGCCGCGACCCTGAACGAGAACCTCAACCGTCTTGCCGAGGAGACTCGTCGCCGCGGCGCTGCGCTGGAATCGGCACGGTCCTTCGCCGCCGCAGCGACGCACGAGCTGCGCACGCCGCTCCAAGGAGCATTGATCAACCTCGACATCGCCCGCAGCGGGCGCGTCGACGAGGACGGCCGCGCCGAGGTGCTCGGCTTGGCCGACGAGCAGTTGCAGCGGATGGCCGCTTCGCTCGGCGCGGTGCGGGCGCTCGCCGACAGTGAGTTCGCCGACGAGTCGTGGTTCCAGGAGGTCGATCTGGCCGATGTCGCCGACGCGGCGGTTGCCGACGAGCGACGGCGGGTACCGAACGCGATCGTCGAGATCGAGTCGTCATCTCCGGCCACCACGTGGGCGTGGCGCGACGGTGTGCACCTCGCCGTCGCCAACATCGTCCGCAACGCACTGATCCACGGGGTGCCGGCCGCTGGATCTCCTGCCCATGTCGTCGTCACCGTCGCCGGAACGACGGTGACGGTCGACGACAACGGCCCGGGTGTGCCGGCCGCGGATCGTGAGCGCGTCCTGCAGCGCTTCGAGCGTGGCGGCGGTGGTGGTTCCGGTCTGGGTCTGGCGATTGCTCAGCAGGTTGCGGTCGCCCATGGCGGGTCGGTGCACATCACCGACAGCCCGCTCGGCGGGGCCCGCGTCGTGATGACGCTCGCCTCGCGTGCTCAGACGTCTTCGTAGTACTCGCGGCCGAGGTGGGTGATCTGATCTTCGCCCATCATCCAGCGCAGCGTGTTCTTCAACTTGGTGAGTTGGATGAACAGGTCGTGCTCGGCGTACAGGCCGGGGGCGACCATCGGGGCCTTGTAGTAGAAGCTCAGCCACTCCTGGATGCCGTACAGGCCGGCGCGCTGGGCGAGGTCGCTGAACAGCACCAGGTCGAGCGCGAGCGGTGCGGCGAGGATCGAGTCGCGGCAGAGGAAGTCGACCTTGATCTGCATCGGGTAGCCGAGCCACCCGAAGATGTCGATGTTGTCCCAGCCTTCCTTGTTGTCGCCGCGCGGCGGGTAGTAGTTGATCCGCACCTTGTGGTACACGTCGCCGTACAGCTCGGGGAACGCGCTGGGATCGAGGATGTGCTCGAGCACGCCGAGCTTCGACTCCTCCTTGGTGCGGAAGTTGTCGGGGTCGTCGAGCACTTCGCCGTCGCGGTTGCCGAGGATGTTCGTCGAGTACCAACCCGAGAGGCCGAGCATGCGTGCCTTCAACATCGGGCCGATCACGGTCTTGATCAACGTCTGCCCGGTCTTGAAGTCCTTGCCGCTGATCGGCAGGCGCTGAGCGTTGGCGAAGTCGCGCAAGGCGGGGATGTCGACGGTCAAGTTGGGCGCCCCGTTGGCAAACGGCACCCCTTCGAGCAGCGCCGCGTAGGCGTAGAGCATCGACGGTGAGATCGTCGGGTCGTTGGCGTCGATCGCCGCCTCGAACGATTCGAGGTCGACGTGTGCCGCACCGGGCTCGATGAAGATCTCGGTGCTCGCCGCCCACAGCATCACGACGCGGTCGACCTGCTTCTCCTCGCGGAAGCGGTTGATGTCTTCGCGGATCGAGTTGAGCATCGACCGCTTGTCGACGGTGTGCATCGTGTTCTCAGCATCGATCCGCTTCACGTACTGACGGTCGAACGCGGCGGGCATCGGCCGCACCTCGCGCAGCACGTCGCTGACCGCTTCGATGTGCTTGCCGCCTTCGAGCACCCCGGCCCGAGTGGCGGCGACGTAGGCATCGTCGGGGAACGGATCCCATGCGCCGAAGACGATGTCGTCGAGCGAGGCCAGCGGCACGAAGCTGTTGATCAGCGGGCTGCGGTTCTCGGTGCGCTTGCCGAGGCGAATCGTGCCCATCTGGGTCAGCGAGCCGACCGGCGAGGCCATGCCTCGCTTGACGAGCTCGACACCGGCGATCAATGTCGAGGCAACGGCACCGAGCCCGACGGTCAGGACGCCGAGCCGGCCCTCTGCAGGGGCGATGGTGGGGGACGGAGGAACAGTCACACTCTGAGGCTAGGAACGTGGAGCGCTCTAGCGCGCATCTGGCGGTCGCTCGTGGCTACGCGTTCGCCTCGAGCCCAACCGCGACTCGCTTCGTGTCGTCGGCGCTGACGCCGTAGGAGAGCATGACGTATGCGCTGCACGCGGCATCATCCACGGTGAAGTTGACCACGTACCCGTCTTCGATCTCGCCGAACTGCGCCGACTGACCGAGGACGGTGATGTCGTCGTACCTGGCCGCTGTCTCGCCGGAGCGGGCGATGTTGATGAAGTGGCCGGGCGATCCGGCGTAGTGAACAACGTTCGGGTCGAGCGGCTCGATCGGCACTACCGAGCCGGTGTTGTCGATGGTGATCATCCCGCCGTCACCAGGGAGCAACTCGGCGGAGAACCCCTCCGGCAGGAACGTCGGTTCGAAGGGCAGCGGGTCGAGGCAAGGGTCGCCGGCCGGAGCAGACGTTGTGGACGACAGCGCTGTGGTGGGGGTGGCGGTGGACGTCGAGCTGGGCGCGCCGTCAGTCGTGACCGCGGCCGTCGACACCGGCACCGATGCGGGAC
>DATBKA010000753.1:0-2433 GCA_036556105.1 Ilumatobacteraceae bacterium
CGCACGAACGAGGCTCGCGTCGCCGATCTCGTTCCCGGCCAAGAGGCGCTGGTGCTCGTCACCGTGCGCAGCGTCGCCAAGCGCCCCACTCGCAACCGGCGGACGATCGTCAACGCCGTCGTCGGTGACGGCAGCGGCCGCCTGCATGTCGTGTTCTTCAACCAACCGTGGCGCGAGAAGCAGCTGCGCGAGGGGCTCGACATCGCCCTGTTCGGGAAGCCGGACGTGTACCGCGGCGGTCTGCAGATGACGAATCCCGTCGTCGATCTGATCGGTGACCGGACCGGACGAATCGTTCCCGTGTATCCGCAGAGCGAGAAGGCCGCGCTGATGACGTGGGAGATCGCCGGTTGGGTCGAGGACGCGTTGCGCAAGTCGGCACCGCGAGGCATCGCCGATCCGCTGCCCGCCGCTGCCCGCCGCCGTCACGGTCTCGTCGATCGCGGCGACGCGTTCCGATCGATCCACGCCCCGGAGTCGATCGCCGAGAAGGAGCAGGCGCGTCGCCGGCTGGCATTCGACGAGCTGTTCCGCGTCCAGACCGTGCTCGTGATGCGCAAGCGTCTGCTGGAGCGGGAGTCGAAGGCGATCCGCCACACGATCAACGGCGAGCTCACCCAACGCCTCTACGACGCGCTGCCGTACGCGCTGACCGGTGCGCAACGCCGCGTCATCGGCGAGATCGAGCACGACCTCGCCGGGCCACATCCGATGCACCGCTTGTTGCAAGGCGACGTCGGGTCGGGCAAGACCCTCGTCGCCGTCAGCGCGATGCTCGCAGCGGTGCAGGGCGGCCATCAAGGAGCGTTGATGGCACCGACCGAGGTGCTCGCCGAGCAACACGCCGCCGGTGTGCGACAGCTGCTCGACGGAGTCATGGTCCCCGCGCACAACCTGTTCGGAGACCGCCCGCTGCGCGTCGAGTTGCTGAACAGTCGGGTCACCGGTGTCGAGCGGCGCGAGGTGCTGGCCGGCCTGGCCGACGGCACGGTCGACATCGTCATCGGCACGCATGCGCTCATCCAGGAAGGTGTGCAGTTCCACAGCCTCGGTGTCGTCGTCATCGACGAGCAGCACCGCTTCGGCGTCGAACAGCGTGCCGCCCTCCGCTCGAAGGGCGATGACGACGCCGTTCCCGATGTGCTCGTGATGACGGCGACGCCGATCCCGCGCACCGCGGCGATGACCGTCTACGGGGATCTCGACGTCAGCGTGCTCGACGAGATGCCGCCCGGTCGCACACCGATCGTCACCCACTGGGCCGAGGGGCCGCTGATGGAGCAAGCGGCGTGGGCGACCGTGCGCGACGAGGTTGCCGCGGGCCGGCAGGCCTACGTCGTCTGCCCCTTGATCGAGGAGAGCGAGAAGCTCGAGGTCGCCAGTGCGCAGGAGACGTTCGATCGCCTGGCGATGGGCGAGTTGCAAGGTCTGCGCCTGGGCCTGTTGCACGGCCGCCTGCCGTCGTCGGAGAAGGAGGCGGTGATGAACCGCTTCCGCGACCGTCAACTCGACGTGCTCGTCGCGACGACCGTGATCGAGGTCGGCGTCGACGTACCCAATGCAACCGTGATGGTGATCCTCGACGCCGATCGATTCGGCATTGCCCAGCTGCACCAGTTGCGCGGCCGCGTCGGTCGCGGCGAGCACGCATCGACGTGTTGGCTGGTCACCAGCGACATGGCAGGGGTCAACCCGCGGGTGCAGGCCCTCGTCGAGTCGACCGACGGCTTCGAACTGGCCGAGGTCGATCTCGAGCTGCGCGGCGAAGGCACGATCATGAACACCGCCCAGAAAGGCCGCAACGACCTCAAGCTGGCCTCGCTGCGGCGCGATCGCGAGCTCGTGACCCTCGCCCGTGAGGTGGCCTTCGACATCGTCGACGGCGATCCGACGTTGGAGGAGCACGCCCTGCTGCTCGACGAGTTGCGACTGCTGTTCAGCTCCGAGGACGAGGAGTTCTTGTTCAAGAGCTGAATACAGCCGGTCTCCGTCGTTGCCGAGCAATGGCCCCGAACTTGTCCGAAGTCCGCAAAGGACAGCGTCTGTTCTCAATGCCGGGCGAGTTCGTGCCGATGAGATCAAGTCGGCCGGGGACGTGACGGATTTGTCCCCACAGCGAACTCGGCCGACACTGCCGACGCTGCAAGTAGCTCGTGTGTGGTCAGCAGCGGACCAACACGTTGAAGTACCACCAACGGTGCTGCGGTCGCGCCTGCGCAGCGGGGAGGCCGGCGCGGTCGTCCCAGAGCTCGATCTCGCCCGCAAAACCGGCGGCGCGCAGTTCGGCCTGCAACGCCGCCGGCGTGGTGTAGTGGAGCACCAGGCCGAAGTCATCGGCCCCGTTCGAGGTCACGATCCACCCCGGCCCACGCTGGGTCAATGGTCGCAACCGTCGATAGTTGGCGAGCGCTCGCGGAACGTGGGCGATGCGAC
>DATBKA010000754.1:0-4341 GCA_036556105.1 Ilumatobacteraceae bacterium
GGGCTCGCCTACGGCGCCTTCCAAGACGGGGCCGGACCGATCGAGGTGATCGGCATCGTCCCCGACGACGTCGCTACCGTGAAGATCGCCGGCCACACGATCGACGTCACCAACAACGTGTGGCACTACACGGCATCACCAGGCGACGATCTCCGCTTCACGGTCAGCTCGACCGACGGCCTGTTCACGGCAAGAATCCCCTGACAGTACGCGTGGGCGCGGAACGGTCCGCAGCGGACCGAATCGGCGCCCGCGTCAGGCTTTGGCGAGATCTGGCGTCGTGGTGATCGCCAGGCGTTGGACGGCAGCGAGCACCGTCGCGTCGACAGTGACGGCCCCACCCTCGATGGCGCGGGCGAGGTCGACGCGCATGTCGTGCTCCCAGAACTTGTCGAGGTGGGTGGCCGTATTGGCGGCGGCGGTCGCGGGCTCGTGGGCGAACTGGCGGGCGATCTGATTGGCCATGCGCACCAACGCGTCGAGGCGATGCTCCGGGTGGTCGATCTCGACCGTCGCCGCTGAATGACCCGGCGTCACCTGCACGGCCGTGACCTTGTACTCGGGGCAGTTGGTGGCCCAATCGCTCCACTCGGTCGTGACGACGTTGGCACCACTGACCGGATGGTGGAACGTCGTGTAGACGACGCCCTGCGGCATCCGCTCCGACACCATCGCCCGCAGTGTCGTGGCACCGACGCGACTGGCCAGCGTGACCTCGTCGCCGTCGCGAACGCCGCGCTCCTCGGCATCGAACGGGTGGATCTCCAACACATCCTCGGGATGCCACACGACGTTGTCGGTGCGGCGAGTCTGCGCGCCGACGTTGTATTGGGTGAGAATCCGCCCGGTGGTGAGCAGCAGCGGGAAGCGCCGCGTGGAGCGCTCCTCGGTCGGCACGTACGGCGTGACCGTGAACTTGCCGAGGCCGCGCACGAACGTGCCCTCGTGCATGATCGGCGTACCGAGTGGCCGCTGCTCGTTGCACGGCCATTGCACGCTGCCGACGTCGTCGAGCATCTTGAACGACACACCCGAGAACGTCGGTGTCAGCTCGGCGATCTCGTCCATGATCTCCGCCGCCGAGTCGTAGTGCATCGGCGCCCCGAGTGCCGCGGCCAGTTCGCAGGCAACTTCCCATTCCTGCTTGCCCACGCGCGAGCGCATCACCGGACGTACACGATTGATCCGTCGCTCGGCGTTGATGAACGTGCCGTCCTTCTCGAGGAACGACGTGCCGGGCAGGAAGACGTGGGCCAACTTGGCGGTCTCGTTGATGAACAGGTCCTGCACGACCAGCAGCTCCAGCGACCGCAGCGCTGAGGTGACGTGCACCGTGTTCGGGTCGCTCTGGGCGACGTCTTCGCCTTGGACGAACAACCCCTTGAAGTGCCCGTCGATCGCCGCGTCGAACATGTTGGGGATGCGCAGCCCCGGCTCGGCCTGGATCGGCTTCCCCCAGTGGGCCTCGAACATCGCCCGGACGGCGTCGTCGCCGACGTGGCGATATCCCGACAGCTCGTGTGGGAAGGAACCCATGTCGCACGAGCCCTGCACGTTGTTCTGGCCGCGCAACGGGTTGACGCCGACACCATCACGACCGAGGTTGCCGGTAGCCATGGCCAGGTTGGCCATGCCCATCACCATCGTGCTGCCCTGGCTGTGCTCGGTGACGCCGAGGCCGTAGTAGATCGCCGAGTTGCCGCCGGTGGCGTACAACCGGGCCGCGGCGCGCACCGCTTCGGCAGGAACGGCGGTGTGCAGCTCGGTGGCCTCGGGGCTGTTCTCCGGCAGGGCGACGAAGCCGGCCCACTGCTGGAAGTCGGCCAGATCGCAGCGGTCGCGAACGAACTCCTCGTTGACCAGACCCTCGGTGACGATGACGTGGGCGAGGGCGTTGACGATGGCCACGTTGGTGCCGGGAACGAGCTGCAAGAAGTGCTCGGCCTCGACGTGCGGGGTCTTGACGAGATCGATCCGGCGGGGATCGACGACGATCAGCTTGGCGCCTTCACGCAGGCGTCGCTTCATGCGCGAGGCGAACACCGGATGAGCGTCGGTCGGGTTGGCACCGATCAACAGGATCACGTCGGTCTGGTCGACGGAGCGGAAGTCTTGCGTGCCCGCCGACGTTCCGAACGCGGTCTTCAACCCGAAACCGGTCGGCGAGTGACAGACGCGCGCACAGGTGTCGACGTTGTTGTTGCCGAACGCCATGCGCACCATCTTCTGCACGACGAAGACCTCTTCGTTGGTGCACCGCGACGACGTGATACCGCCGATCGCATCGTTGCCATGCCGAGTCTGGATGTCGTGCAGCCGCGCTGCGGTGTAGGCGATCGCTTCGTCCCACGAGACCACCTTCCACGGGTCGTCGATCGACTCGCGGATCATCGGTTCGAGTTGCCGATCGGGGTGGCTGGCGTAGCCCCACGCGAACCGGCCCTTCACGCACGAGTGCCCCTCGTTGGCGCCACCGTCCTTGTACGGCACCATGCGCACGACCTGCTCGCCTTGCAGCTCGGCCTTGAACGTGCACCCGACGCCGCAGTACGCGCACGTGGTGAGCACGGTGCGCCGCGGCTGGCCGAGCTCGATGACGGTGTTCTCCGTCAACGTCGCTGTGGGGCAGACCTGGACGCATGCTCCGCACGACACGCACTCGGAGTCGAGGAACGATCCCTTGAAGCCGGCGGCAACGCGCGACCCGAAGCCGCGACCTTCGATCGTCAACGCGAACGTGCCCTGCACCTCTTCGCAGGCGCGCACGCAACGCGAGCAGACGATGCACTTCGACGAGTCGAAGGTGAAGTACGGGTTGGAGGTGTCCAATTCCATCCCGAGGTGGTTCTCGCCGGCATACCCGTAGCGCACGTCGCGCAAGCCGACCGCGCCGGCCATGTCTTGCAGCTCGCAGTCGCCGTTGGCCGCACACGTCAGGCAGTCGAGCGGGTGATCGCTGATGTACAGCTCCATCACGCCACGGCGGAGGCGCTCCAGCTTCGGCGACTGAGTCGCCACCCTCATGCCGGGCGCGACCGGCGTAGTGCACGACGCGGGGGTTCCCTTGCGACCGTCGATCTCGACGAGGCACAGGCGACACGACCCGAACGCGTCGAGCCGGTCGGTGGCGCACAGTTTGGGGATGTCGACACCGGCCAGCGCCGCGGCGCGCATCACCGACGTGCCCTCAGGTACGGCGACAACCTGGTCGTCGATCGTCACCTGCACCGTGGCCGGTGCCGCCTCGCGCTGTCGCCAGTCAGGTGCCGGAGTGCCGAGATCGTGTTCGACGAGTGTCATGCGTGTACTCCTTCAGGAGTGAAGTCTTCCGCGAAATGTCGCAGCGCGCTACGCACCGGCAGTGGCGTCAGCCCGCCCATCGCGCACAAGGAGCCGTCGACCATCACTTCGCACAGGTCGACCAGCACTGCCATGTTGGCCTCGGGCTCAGTGCCGGCGGCGATCTTGTCGATCAGTTCGACACCGCGGGTGCTGCCGATCCGGCACGGCGTGCACTTGCCGCACGACTCGATGGCGCAGAACTCCATCGCGAAACGGGCCTGTGCGGCCATGTCGACGGTGTCGTCGAAGACGACGACCCCGCCGTGCCCGACCATTGCTTCAGCGGCGGCGAACTGCTCGTAATCCATCGCCAGATCGAACTGGTCGACCGGCAAGTAGGCACCGAGCGGGCCGCCGACCTGCACGGCGCGCACGGCGCGACCGCTGGCTGACCCGCCGCCGACTTCGTTGACCAGTTCGCCAAGGGTGATGCCGAACGCTGTCTCGAAGATGCCGCCGCGGGCGATGTTGCCGGCGAGCTGGAAGACCTGCGTGCCGCGACTTCGGCCGGAGCCGAGGGCAGCGTACGCGTCTGCGCCACCGGCGAGGATCGCCGGCACGGTGGCCAAGCTGAGCACGTTGTTGACCACGGTCGGCTTGCCGAACAGTCCGTGCAACGCGGGAAGCGGCGGCTTGGCGCGCACCACGCCACGCTTGCCTTCGAGGCTCTCCAGCATCGCCGTCTCTTC
The DNA here is from genome assembly GCA_036556105.1 of Ilumatobacteraceae bacterium. Classification (GTDB taxonomy): domain Bacteria; phylum Actinomycetota; class Acidimicrobiia; order Acidimicrobiales; family Ilumatobacteraceae; genus JAENVT01. The sequence goes on from DATBKA010000754.1 coordinate 4,032, forward strand.
GCCGCAGATGTACGAGCCGGCACCGACGCGGACGTGCACACGGAACGAGAAGGGAGCGCCGAGGACGGAGTCGCCCAGCCAGCCACGCTGCTCGGCAACAGCGATCGCGGCGCGCAGCGACTCGATCGCATCGGGGTACTCGCTGCGCACGTAGATGTACCCCTCGTCGGCACCGGTCGCCCAGCCGGCGATGGCCATGCCTTCGAGCAGGCTGAACGGATCACCCTCCATCAACATGCGATCGGCGAACGTGCCGCTGTCGCCCTCGTCGGCGTTGCAGGTGACGTACTTCTTCGGGCCCGGTGCATCG